>CANJZW010000002.1 GCA_947479475.1 Chthoniobacteraceae bacterium | reverse complement strand
TCATGGGTGGGGTGGGGTCTATTTGAGCCGCAAGTTGGCGGGAATGGTTACGGTCGCCCTACGGGCTCCCTACACCAATCCCGCCAACTGATCGTTGTAGCGTAAATAAAGTCGGCCGTGAGGACACGAATTCAGAAACAAAGGGCAGGCATTATGGAACTGCTTTTTACCGGGTTCGCCAAGACCAAGGGTGTGACCTCGTTGCGGTATCGAAGATGGGTGTGCAATCAACGGTTTTGTCAGCGTAAAAGAACGGTAGAATAATGAATTAGGTCCCAGCGCGGAACCACGAGACGAAAAAAACAGTCTTTTGAAGGACCAATCGAAGCTGGATATTTTCTTCAGAAAGTTGTGGGAGATCTTTATCAATCGGAGACTGACTCCGTTGGTGCCGTAGTGAGTCTCTATCCACGCATGACAGCTTTGGTGGTATACTCAAAGACAGACAAGATGCAGCCCTTATTAACTTCAGGGAGGCTTTGGCAGCGATTGCGTGGATACGCTAGACCGGTCCCTCAACGTCCCTCAGAACCTCGACGCCGAATCGGCGCTCCACTGTCCCGGCTCGCTCGTGGATCTTTTATCCAAGCCCTCACCGACAAGGATTCCCTTGAGCGCATGCATGCCGCGCGCACTGCCAGCGAAGTGCCGGCCTAGTCCAAGAGCTTCACCGACGCCCACGGTATCAGTGCGGCAGGTTGTGAGGGAAAAACTGAAACCGCATTTTAGGTGTGAGTGAAGTTTTTCGCGGGTGCACCCGATTAGTTTATGTCAGGCTTTGGATCCCATGATCCCCAAAACATACAGCGTATCGGCGGCCCTGCTTGGGTGCCTCTTGGTTGCATCCTCACAAGCGGAGGTCCACGTTTCGCGCGTGTTTTCGCCCCACATGGTTCTGCAGCGCGAGATGCCTGTTCCGATTTTTGGAACGGCGGATCCTCGGGAAAAGGTGACCGTCACTTTCAGGGATCAAACCGAAAATGTGGAGGCGGATAGCGCCGGCAAGTGGCGCGTTTTGCTAAAGCCCCTTAAAGCCGGGGGGCCCGATGTTTTGAAGGTTGGGGCTGTGAGCATCGAAGACGTGCTGGTGGGCGAGGTTTGGGTCGGCTCGGGCCAGTCGAACATGGATATGCTCGTTAAAAGCTACACGGAGGGGGATCCGGCGTTAGCTAAGGTAGCATCCGCCGCTTACCCGAAGTTGCGCCTGCTTCGAAAAAACGCAGATGCAAAATGGGAGGAGTCCAACCCGCAAACTAACCCCGAGTTTTCCGCCCTGCTTTTTGCCTTCGGCCAGTCCCTTCAAACGGAACTAAACGTACCCGTCGGGATTATGGTCGGTGCGGTGGGTGGGACGCCCTCTGGGTTCTGGCTCACCGAGGAAATGTACCGCGCGGACGCTCCCTGTCGGGAAATGATCAAGCGCGTAGCGCCCTCCTACGATTACCCGGGCCTCAAGGCAAAGTACGACGAGGAGAAAATCGAGTGGGACAAGAAGATGGTGGAGTGGAAAAAGGAGGAAGCGGCCGCAAAAGCCGAGGGAAAAGCTCTTCCCAGACCACCGCGCGCACCGCAAGCGGTGGGTAAGGCCGGGGAGGTAAATTCTGGAAAAATGGGCCAGCTTTTTGAAAGTTATATCCGGTCTTACGTGGGTTACGGCATCCGCGGTGTGCTTTGGGATCAGGGCGAGAGCCGCACCAATGTGGCGTGTGTGGACCAATTCACGCTCATGGGGGCGCTAATCAAGGGCTGGCGCAAGGAATGGGGCCAGGACTTCCCTTTCCTCTACGTCCAAAAGCCCAGCGGGGGAGGGTCCGCCTTTGATCCCGCAAATACGCTCAACGCGAAGGCAGATAAGTTTGTGACGCAACCCGCTGCGCTTCCGAAGGAACCGGATCCGGACTATTCCCAGGAAATGCATCTGCGGATCATGGAGTATCCTAACACGTTTATGGTCACGAGCACGGACCTCGGGCCGGGCGTTCACCCGGTGTTGAAATCCTCCTACGGACAGCGATCCAGCCATGTGGCGTTGGGGGCAGTTTACGGACTCGGGCATGAAATCTACGGACCACTTTACGCGGGCAGCAAAACAGAAGGAGCCAAGGTGCGAGTTCGTTTTTCGCACACGGGAAAAGGCCTTGCGGTGCGCCACACTGAAAAACTGCAGGGTTTTCTGATTGCTGGCGCGGACAAAAAGTTTGTCTGGGCGGATGCTGTCGTGGAGGGACGGGATGTCTTGGTTTCCAGCGCGCAGGTGCTGGCTCCCGAGGCCGTCCGGTACGCCTGGAGCTCGCAGTTTCCATGGGCTAACTTATTTAATCAGGACGGACTTCCCGCTCAACCGTTTCGAACGGACAAGTGGTAGGCGGATTTAAACCGGGTGGGGCGCGCCCTTCGGGGCGTTGCTTCCATGGAGAGTTTCCTGCGCTGATTCAAATGGCGGTTAATGGTCGTGATCGGGACCATTAAGCGGGGGCAGCAGCCCCAGTGGTCTAGATGCCATCGTTCCCCAGCGCGCACTTGTTTATTGCATCCATGTTGGCAAATCTAACTCCGATTGAACAATCCGTTCCTCACCCTGCCGTATGCGCGTGGTGCCATGGCGTATTGTGTTTTTTTAGTGGTCTTCAGGGACTCCGCGTGCACAGCTAAGAATTTGGTGCGCTGACGGAGTGTCCTTTCACGAAGTTTGGAAACAGGAGGGTGTTCGTGGGTTTGGAGGAGTGCTGCTTGGCGAGACGGAGAATCGTGCGGCAGATGCGCTGCGCCATGCTTGAATTGCTAAGGGAATAATGAGCGAGCATTGGGGAAACGCTCTCGAAAAGCGGGTCGTAGTCTCGCGCGATGAGAGAGAGCTTTTCCGGAACGCGGATTCCACTTTTGAGCAGGTGTAGAATTGCGGCGAGTGTGAATCTGGGTCTGGCGATGAGAAGCCCGGTGGGTGGATTATTAGAGCGCAAAAGTGAATCGAGTTTTTTGCACACCTGCTCCGCGGCCCCGTTGTGTCGAAGGACTGTCAACTCCACTTTATGTGGGTTGTTTTGCTGTGCGGCTTCCAAGAAGCCTTCTTCGCTTGCGCTGTCCCCGGCGGCAAGCCAGTCCGGGAGTAGGAATGCGATATTGCGATGGCCCATAGCGATCAGTACTCCTGCGGCATGCCTGCACACAGCCCGATAATCGATATCTAGGGAGGGGAGTTCGATCCCCGGATGACAGGAGCCGAGAACGAAAGCCGGCAAGGAGCGTTCGAGAAACCACGTTTGGATCTCTTTAGAGACGGAAAGCAAAACGAAGCAGGCCAGAGTGTTCTGTTGTAGAAATTCTTCGAGGCGTTTTTTTTGTGCGTTCAGGCCGCGCCGAGGGCATACGAGTACGATCGTCTTAAAACCTTGTTCAGAAAGAAGCGCGCGGGTTTTCGAAATGGTCTCGTAAGAGGAAAAAGACATTTTGGATAAGGGCTCGTGAGTGATAAGGCCCACGAGCATTTTTGTTGTTACCTGCTTAGCTTCAGGTGAAAGAAGGAGCCTGTTGCGGCGTCCTTGCTGGATAATGAAAAGCCCCTCCCCGGCGAGAATCCGCAGGGCGGTTCGCACCGTGGGACGGCTGATCTGTAAGATTTCGCATAATTTCCGCTCACTTGGAAGTTGTTCTCGCCAAACATTTTCCGAGAGTGCATGGCGGATGGTATCGGCTGCCTGCGTGGAAAGGAGATTACGTTTTGGTGAGGCTAATTGAATGTCCGAGCTGTTCATAAAGTGTTACCAGTTGAAATGTCTTGGATCAGGCAGCAGAAAGTAATTTTGTTTAAAGGATGAATACGAGCGTCCGTATGAAAATTTGGTCTGCGATTCCAACCCCCCTAACTGAAACTCTTCAGGTCGACGGAGCCTCAATGGCACGTTCGGTGGAGGCTTCCGTGAGGGATTCTGTCGATGGGTTGTTTGTAGCGGGAACCTGTGGGGAAGGACCCTGGCTCACAGATAAGGAGCGCGCAAAATTGCTTGAGTGTGTCGTTCGATCTGCGGCCGGGCGTCTGAAGATAGCGATGCAGGTTTCTGACAATTCTGTGCCGAGGATATTAGAAAACATGAAGGTGGCATCCTCTGGAGGCGCAGACTATGCGATCATCGCAGCACCCGCATTTTTATTGAATGCAACAGATGACCGAATTGCAGCGCACTTTTTTGGAGCAATTGACGCAAGTCCATTGCCTGTTGGTATCTATGATTTAGGAAAACATCGGCAGATTGTGATTCCAGAGGATCGTCTCGGAGAGTTATACCGTCACCCGAAAGTGGCGATTATCAAAGATAGTTCGGGGTCTGAATCCAGGCGTCTCGTCGCGCTTGCGGCACGCGCTCAACGCCCCGAGCTTGTGCTTTTGAACGGGGATGAATTTCGTTGTATAGAGTATCTGGAGGCTGGATATGATGGGGTGATGTTTGGAGGAGCGGTGATGACCTCGAGGCAGCTGCGTCGAATTGGAGAGCTTTTGAATGCCGGTCGAAGAGAGGAGGCAGCCGTATTGGATGCTGAAGTGAAACGGCGTCTTTATGGAGTCTACGGAGGCGAGTCCATCCAATGCTGGCTCACTGGGTTAAAGTATTGGATGGTGCGGGCGGGCTTGTTTGAGGGGACGGCGAGTTATCTGGGATATCCGCTGCACGAGGAGTGCAAGGCCTTTGTGGAAGCAGATGCCGCCTTGCACGGTTAGGTTGAGGAATCCCTTTTTGGAAGGGTCACTTTTTGGAGCGGCAAGGAAGCTGGTCACTCTTAGTTACCAGAGTTCGGAAAGCGGGCCAAGTGGGAACCGTTTCCTCGGAATCGTGCCCAAGCCATTCGAAAAAAGCGAAGGCGGTCCTGATTTATAAGAAACCACAGAAAAATCTAAGAATGACTACCCCTGATCTAAACAAAGGCAGATCCACTGCTGGTGCAGGACTCAAGGTCGTGGTTACTGGCGGGGCCACTGGTATTGGGCGCGCCATAACCGAGGCTTTTGTGGAGATTGGGGCTAGGGTTGTAGTTGGGCAGCCTGATGTGGCTGTAGCGCAGGCGTTATTGGAGAGGCACGGTCCCAGTGTGCGGGTGTTGCCTGTGGATATCGGAGAGCCAGCGGCTTGCAAGGGGTTTATGGATGAAGGCGTAGAGTGGCTTGGAGGACTCGATGTTTTAGTCAACAACGCCGCAATGACAGGGGTGAGCTGTCTCGGCTCGCTTGAAGAAGTAACTCCCGCCGGGTTTGATCGAATGATGCGGGTGAATGTCGGTGGCGCATTTTTTTGTTCACAGTCAGCCGTGCCGCATTTGCGCGCAAACGGAGGCGGAGTCATTGTGCACATCTCGTCGGTGAATGCGATTCGTCCGCAGCGTGGCGCGATGGTTTATGCGGCAAGCAAGGCGGCGCTGAGCTCCCTGGCGCAGTCGATGGCGAAGGAACTTGCTGGGGATGGGATTCGAGTGGTGGCTGTGGCGCCTGGAGACATTCGAGTGGAAACGTCTTGGGAAATGGAGCAGCAGGCGGCGGAGGGCGGCGCAGGCGCGGACGTTGTGGGGCAAACCCCGCTTGGCCACGGGGAACCGAATGATGTGGCGCAGGCCGTTGTTTTCATTTGTTCGCCGGGTGCAAGGTTTGTCACGGGGGTGACCTGGGTGGTGGACGGAGGTTTGCTTGCGTGAATTTCAGTCTTTGTTTACATGGGCGCGATGGTGCAAAGCGCGTCTCCGGGGCTCACAGAGCGCTGCCTGCGCAGCATGACGATGGTTCCCGTACGTTCGGCAAGGATGAGTGACGGTGCTCCACAATCAGAGGGAAGGACAGCGCCAAGGATCTGCTTGCTCTGTATTTTTGCTCCAATTCTGGCGGTTGGGTCCGGTATAAAAAGACCGTGATGAGGGGCGGGATGATGAACTTGGAGATGGGCTTCCTGGGAGTCGGCGCTCTCCCGGAGCTTTTGTGGGCGAAGGGTCTTGAGTGGGCCGGAGACGACGCCACTCCAACGCAGGAGTTGCCGCAGACCGAGGTGGAGGGCGCGCAGATCTTGGGGATGAACGCTGCCTGCGCCCCGGCATTCCACATAAACGGCAGGTATATTGCGGGCATGAGCTGCGCTCAGAGTGCGGCCTGGGAGAAAAGGTCCAGACCAGCACCAGAATTGGTCAAAGCAATTGGCCATAGCGCGTTGTGCTCGGCCCACGGTGTCTTTTCGGGAAAGAAAACCCACCCATGGGAGCAGTTCGTATGCAGCTCCGGCGCTGTGGAGGTCGACGTAGTGTGTGCATTGGGCTAGGAGTTGGGTGTCAAAGAGATGAGCGAGTCGACTGGTGTGGCCGCCATTTTTTGTACCCGGGAAAGCGCGAGCCAGATTTCCATCATCAGAGGGTGTGCACCTGCGGCCTGCGAAAAAGGCGGCCTCATTGAGGATGGGAACGGCGACGACGGTTCCGTTGAGGCGGGACGGCCGCCAGCTTTGCGCCCACTGGCTCAAAAGTGTGGGCCCCTCGTATTCGTCGCCGTGAGTCGCGCCGGTAATGAGGATGACGGGGCCTGGGTTGCCCTTCCAGACAAAGGCGTTAAAACCCACGCGCCGCGCCTCAAACCGCAGGGTGTGTACTCCATGTGGAAGAGCGGTGAGGTCAGTGTGTCGTTTTGCGGAGGGTGAGGCCATGGAGTTCCATTTCAGAAACAGGAACTTGGCCGGAAGGCGCAAGCAAAACCGACGCACGAGTGTTAGATTGCTTCATTTCACTGGACTGCTGAGAGGACCAGTTTTGAGTTCTGGTAAGAGGCGGAAGCTCGGGGTAATGATGTTGAGGTAAAAGCAGGTTTTGTTGGGAGGTTTTATGAGCATTTGGAAGTACGCAAAGCACTGGGAAGCAACTCCGTTGGCGCATGCCGTCACAATGGGGGAGGGTGCCACTCCGCTCGTGCGTTCCACGCGCATCGGGCCGGCGCTTGGCATCGAGAATCTCTGGTTCAAATTGGAGGGAACGAATCCTACGGGTTCGTACAAGGACAGGTTTGCGGCTGCAGCCGTAGCGCATTTGAAGATGCAGGGGCGAGGACTGTGCTTGGGAACCTCCAGCGGCAATACGGGTGCCGCGCTTGCGGCGTACTGTGCGAGGGCCGGCCTGCGTTGTGTCCTCGCCATCGTGGAGGGGGCGCCCGAGGGGAAGTTGCGCCAAATGCGAGCTTATGGAGCCGAGTTGTTGAAAATCCGCGGGTTCGGGTCTTCGTCTGCCGTGGCCGTCTCTGTGATGGAGGGGCTTCAAGATTTTGCGGGGGAATTGGATGCAGGTTTCGAAATCAGTGCATACCATTTTTCTCCGTTGGGTATGGCTGGGGTGGAGACTATTGGCATTGAGCTGAGTGAGTTTTTTTCCGGAGACTCCTTTGATGTGTTTAGTCCCGCGGGAGGCGGTGGTTTGACTTTGGCGGTTGCGCGCGGGATAGAGAGTTTTGGGGGGCGGGCGCGCGTTCACTGTGTGCAGCCGATTGGAAACGATACAATGGCGACTGCACTTAGAGAGGGTGGACCGACTGTGGCGGTGGACTCTAAAACGGCCATTAGCGGACTTCAGGTTGGTGGTGTGTTGGATGGGGACGCCGTGGTGGAGATCTGCCGGCGAATGGGAGGGAGCGGTTATCTGGTCGCGGATGAGACCGTGTGGGAATGGCAGGCGCGCTTGGTTCGGGAGGAGGGTGTTTTTTGCGAACCCGCTGGGGCGGTGGCCTTGGCCGGGGTGGCGCGGTCTTTGGCGCTTGGAGAGCTTGATGTGAGGAGTCAGGTCGTTTGTCTCGTGACAGGCACTGCGTTCAAAGACGAGCGCTCACTCAACCGGCTCACTGGTGAAGGAGAAACCCAGATGGCGGACGACTTCACGGAATTTAAAAAAGAGGTGCGAAAGCTCTGTTTGGCGTGAGGTTGTTCTTACAAAGCAAGTCTCGTTTCTGCTTCCTCTTCCAGCAGAAAGCCTGTTGAATGAGAAACAGTAATGGCGAGTGAATAAGCTGCCATTTAAGAGCATTGCCCCCCCTATGATTGCTTCTTCTGGTGCCACTCAGGTGTCTTCTCCGGGTTCCCCCCGCCTCAATCCTTGGATTGTGGTGGCGCTGCTTTTTGTGGTGGCGTGTTTAAACTATTTGGACCGTGTGATGCTCACGACCATGAGGAGTTCAGTGGTCGCAGCCATCCCGATGACGGACACGCAGTTCGGTCTATTAATGTCCGGCTTTCTTTGGGTTTACGCGCTGATGAGTCCGGTCGGCGGTTTTCTTGCTGATCGAATCAGTCGGAGCAAAGTGATTGTTTGGAGTTTGTTTTTGTGGTCCGCCGTGACGTGGATGACGTCCAGGGCGACGACTTTCGAGGAGTTGTTGGCGACGCGAATTCTGATGGGGTTTGGCGAGGCTTGTTATATCCCGGCGGCGGTAGCTTTGATTTCAGATTATCATCGAGGAGTGACCCGTTCGCTTGCCACTGGCATACACATGACTGGAGTCTCATTAGGTCAGGCGCTTGGTGGGCTAGGGGGAGTTTTGGCGGAGAAACACGAGTGGTCATACGCGTTTAGTCTGTTTGGTATTTTCGGTGTGCTTTACGGCATTCTGCTGGCGTGTATCCTACGCGATGCCCCTCCTGATAGCGTTCAAGGGCCTGTTGATGTCGCTCCAAAGGTCACGTTTTTTGAGGCCATTCGAAGTTTGTTTTCCTCACGTTCTTATTGTTGTGCACTCGGATTCTGGGGGCTCCTTTCGTTTGCTTCGTGGTGTATTGTCGGCTGGTTGCCGACTTTTTGGGGTGAGCGCTTTCATTTGAGTCAGGGAACAGCCGGCCTCTCTGCCACCGTATATTTGCAGATAGCCGCTGCCGCTGGTTTTCTGGTGGCAGGGTTTCTTTCAGATCGAGCCAGTCGAGGGGATCCCTGGGGGCGTTTGCGTGTGACAATGATTGGCATCGCGATATCTGCTCCTGCAATTTTTCTGGGCTCCAACGCCACCACGTTTTGGGTGGCGGTACTTGGGTTTATGCTTTGGGCGTTTGGGAATGCGTTCGCGAGTTCCAATATGATGCCAATGCTTTGTTTGATCTCTGACCCGCGCTACAGGGCGACTGGGTACGGGATTCTAAATCTTTGCTCGTGTACGATTGGGGGCTTGAGCACCTACTTGGGTGGAGTAGTGCGTGACCGGCAAATCGGGGTGTTAGTGATCTTTAACACATCCGTGGGTGTGATTTTTTTATGCTGCGTGCTTCTTTATTTTATGAAGCCGAGGCAAGGCGAAACGAGTGCCGCCCAGTGAGCTAAAATGGCGTCCCGCTCCAACGGGCTATTTCGGAATGGGCGCCGTGTGTTGATGCGCCAAATACTCGTCTCCTAGTCTGGTCATGTGCCAGACATGCTCCTCAAAACGTTTATTCCACAGATCGGCATCCTCAGGGCTGTAGTTGTAAAATCCTTTGCCACTATTTGTTCCATGGGCACCAGCCTGGACAAGGTCTGCAATGGGCTGAGGCAGTGATGCCGTGTTGTTGAGTGTTGGAAACACGCGCTCCATGACACTCGCGTAAAGCTGTGGGCCCCCGGAAATATCGATCCAGCGGAAAGGGCCGCAGAAGGAGGCCCATAGGCCGATGGAGTTGCGCACCGCCCGGTCAATTGTCTCACAATCAGCGACACCGCTTTCAAGGAGGTTGAGAGCTTCCCTGTACATCGAGTAAGCGAGTCGGTTGACAATAAAGGCCGGAACGTCTTTTTGACAGAGACAAGGGTCTTTGCCGATTCGAAGCGAGAGAGCGTTGGTTGCTTGAAAGCAGGCGTCGCTTGTGGACTTTCCTCGTATTAATTCAATGAAGCGGGTGTTGTGCGCTGGACCAGCCCAGTGCATGCCCAAAAAGCGACTCGGATGGGTCATGAACCCCTGCATTTGTGTAATGGGAATGGAGGAGGTATTGCTGCAAATAATTGTCGTGGGCCGGATGTTTCCTTCTATTTGTTGAATCACCGCCGTTTTGATTTTTAAGTCTTCGGAAACACACTCGATCACGAAGTCGCAGTCCTTGATTGCTTCGAAGTTTTGACTCTCCGTGTAGCGAGATTCCCAGCGTAGAAAGGTTTCCTGTGAACATACCCCGTGGGAGTGGAGATCGGCGATCATGGCGGCAATCGCAATTCTAGCGCTGGCAAGCTGGCTGGCGTTACGGTCGACGGCGACCACTTGGATTTCGGCTCCAAGTAGACAAGCGCAGATTCCTCGCCCAAGCAGTCCTGTGCCAATGACGGCGATGGAGACAGGCAGGGAAAGAGGAGTCATAAAAATGATTGGTAGAAGAATCCAACGGTAAACAAAGCGTTCACCTTTGGAAGGCTGTCATGAAGAAAAGCTGGGAGTCAGAGCGAAGGGCTCCTCAAAAGGTCGGGTGCTGGGATGCGCCAGAAAAGGTCGCTGCGGTGTTTTTTACGGTCTTCTCCTCCGATGCAGTAAACAAAGCCATCACACAAAACCAAGGAAGTTCCCGCCTGAATGGGCAGGGGAGGTGCTTGTTGGAAGGTGAGGGATTCGACGTTGAATATAAACGCCTCGGCAGTGAACCCCTCCGGTTCACTTTTGTAACCTCCTGCCACATAGATGTGCTTGGCATCAAGCGTGACCGCAGTGGCTCCTCGAACGTGGAATGGATGGGGGGTGGTTTTTTCCCAACGGTCGGTTTTTGGCGAATAGATGCAGGTTTCAGAGAGGTTGGAGACGGTCTGATCGGCGGCACTCCAATGGGCTCCGCCAAAGACGTAAAGTTTGCCTGCGCATGCCACGGCCGTGCCGATTGCAAACCCTGGGATTGGAAGACTGGCTATTTTTCTGCTTTTCCCAGAAACAAGATCGATGGCCACACAGGCGTTAGAGATCGTTTCTAGCTTGGCGGCATCTGCGGCTCCACCGATGCAGAAGAGCTCGTTTCCGATGATCTCCGCTGAGGCATAAACAAGGTTGGGTTCGATGGGTGCTACCGTTTTTGTTTGGAGAGCGGAGAGAACGCTTTGCGGGAGTGCAATTTTTTGGAGGGATGTGTGCGTCTTGGTTCCGTCGCTTCCGCCCGCGAAGTAAAGATCACCGTTGGCGATGCCTTGGACGGCATAAGCAACTCGAAAAGGGAGACGGCCAGCCTCTCTCCATGTTTTAGTTTTCGGGTGATATGCCCAAATATGATCGATCCAGTTTTTGACGTCTGAGGGCCAGTTGGTGCCGCCGGCAACAACAATTTCTTCCCCCAGGCGGCTGCAGATAGCACCACCATCAGGTTGAGGAAGGGACGGGAGGGCTTCCCAGGCTGCGCCGCATGCGGCTAGAGGAATCATGGCCATAAGCCCTAAGACGGCGGGAGAGGGGGTGGAAGCGGGCTGCGAGGAAAGGGAGCGTGGATTGTTCATTTGGTTGTGTCCGATGAGGGTTTCTAAAGGCTCCAAAAAAGGACGACTCTTGTAGGAGGCTTCAGTGGATGGACTTGAGCAGTGGGCGGTAGGCCAGTTGGTTTAGGAGTGCAATTGCCGCGAGGTCGCTTGGATCCCGAGCGGCGTCAGCCTGCGCGCTTAGGGCGTTATAGATGCCTTCCACTGCGGCGTCGGTAGCCTCCGCAGATGCGTCCGCTTTGTTTTGAGAAGCTGCGTAGCTCGCTGTTAGAAGGGCCTCAATTGCGGTGAGGTAATGGAGCGCGAATTCCATGCGCTTTGCGTGATAAAGAATGAATGGTCGCGCTCCGTCGCGCGACCGGGTGTTGCCACGATACATTTCGCTGACGGCCTCGGCGTAGTGGTTTTTAACTTTGGTGATCCACTCTGACGGTGCTGATTTGGAAGCGAGGTGGCGGAGCCACATCTTGTCCATAGGAATGCCAAGGGAGGGGTCGTTTTCACCAATGAGTTGGGCGGCGCTGGCAACGTGCTCAAAGCCTAACCACAGACGCTCGCTTACACCGTCACCACAAATTGGTGTGATCAACTGCTCGAAGGCCTGCTTCGTTGTAAGCGAAGCATCATAGGCGGCACGACTTAGAAAGTGTGCTGCGGCGTTGAGATCACCAGGCATCACTGCAATGGCGGTGAAACCCTGGGAATGCGATGCTTTAATGGTCCTAAAGTCGGCTTCCAGTCTGGACGCAGAAAACTCCGGGAGTACTGAAGCTGTCGGAGAACCCAGGGGAATCTGGAGTGTGTTGGGAGGCGGGGTGCTGACGACGATGAGGCCGCTATCTACGGCGGCGTTGGCGATGGATTCGCTAAAACCGGAGGCGACAGGAGAGGAAAAGAAGCGTGCGCCTTTAAAGGCAGAACGGCCCGCAGTATCACCGTCCACGGGGATGGGGGAGAAGGTGGGGGGAGCGGAAGGCAGCACAAGATGGGTGAACTTCAGTTTGACGAGTTGGGCAAAGAGCAGTTTTTGTTGCTCCAGTGGCCAGGATGATTGTCCGTGAGGGTGGTCGGAAAAACCGCTCCATGCGCGCACTCGGGTGGTGGGTTCATAGAGGGTATTGATGTTGGTAAACTTCAACGCAGGTTTCTCAATGGGGCGGGCATCTCCACGCAGGAGATGGCGGAGGCCGAAATGGTAGGAGAGTTCACCTGCAGCCCAGAGGGTAGCCACCGGAGTTGCGCCACCAACGATGAGGCCCTTTTGTGTGCTTTTAAGAATATGGCCCTGATCTGAAAGCTTCGGCCACTCAGAAGCCTCAATGGCGGGGTTGGTCTGCGGACTGCCAAGCAGGATGGAAAAGGAGCTATCCGCAGGCGCGAGGTCGTTCACGGAGACTTCTATCGCAAAGAGCAGTTTTAGTTCTGTCTTGAGCGATTGAGCTGCGATCTTTTCCAGAGGGGGTGCCTTGTCGCTCAGGACGATAGTGATTTTGTCTGCGCCTGGCGAGGGTAGCGCGAGAGATGTGAGGCAGACGGCCAGCAAGAGAAAAACCTTCATGGGGCGGGTGTTGGTTTGGGCGATTGAGCAGAAATGCAGATGATGTTTTCGCGGGAGCGCACAAAGAGGCGGCTGTCAGCGATCGCAGGTGTACCGATGATTTCCTCCCCAAGATCGTTGCGGAAAAGCACGTTGAGTTGGGGGCCGTCTTGAAGCACAAGGACGAAGCCGTTGCGGCCGGTGATGAAGACTTTGCCGTCCGCTGCGATGGGTGAGGCGTAGTAATCGCCGAGATTACCGAGGCGTGTACGCTCCCAGAGGACAGTGCCGTTCCGAGCGTCGTAGCAACTGGCCAAACCCCCGCTTTTTACGATGTAGAGCCGTTCGTTGTAGAGTAGCGGCGAGGAAAGGTTGGAAGGTGTTTTGTGGTCGAGATTCCAGAGAAGATGGGTCTTTGTGACGTCTCCGTTTCCGCCGCCCCGAACCGCCTGGATGATGTTTCCACCGGCAGCCATGTTGCCTGAGCTCTGAAAAGCGGTGTCGAGTTCCTCCGGGCCCAGAATGCCATCTTTGTTTTTGTCGGAGGCGTCGAAGCGCTCGTGGAATTCTTTTGGCACCTCGGCCCGTGAAAGCACACCGTCTTGGTTTGTGTCAAGCCATTGGAGCAGAGCGTGTTTTAGCGTGCGTGAGGAGTCTCCGTAACTTTGTGCCGCAAGATAAATAACCCCGTTGCGCACCACCGGTGAGGTCATGATGGTTCGCAGGAGTGTATTGCAGGTCCAGAGTTCCTTGCCTGTGTCGGGGTCATAGCCCTTGAGCTTGCCGCTTCCGGCAAGCACGAGGTCGGTGCGCCCCTCCGTTTCGCAAATGATGGGGACGGCGTAACCAGCCAGCATTTCTTCCCGGCGAGTTTTCCAGCGTTGTTTGCCCGTTTTGGAATCGAGTGCAACAACGAAAGGGGAGAGGTCGTCGTCTTGGCAGAAAATGACGGAATTCTTGTAAACGATAGGTGAAGCGGCGGCGCCCCAATCCATTAAATAAGCTGGCTTGGGCATTGCATAGCGCCAGAGTTCAGTGCCATTTGAGGAGTCGAAGGCCACCATGCCGATGGTGCTTAAATAGAGATAGACGCGTTCGGAGTCCGCCGCTGGGGTGGATGAAGCGTGGCTGTTGGGTGGCGTAATTCTTGGCAGTTGACCTGTGTCCACCTGGGAGCGCCAAAGGGGTTGGCCTGTAGCGGCATTAAAGCAAAAGAGAGCGCAGACCTCCTCTGCAACCATGGCCGAGGTGAAAACTCGGCCGTTAACCACAACAGGCGAGCCGATGCCGTCGCCGACATGCGCCTTCCACGCGACTTGTGTAGAAGATGAAAATTCAAGTGGGACGCCTTTGCTTTGGGAGACGCCGGAGCCGTTGCTGCCGCGAAATTGTGGCCAGTCTTCTGCTTGAGCGGAAAGGACTGCGGCAAAAAACACCAATGAAAGAGGGGGAAGCTTCACTCCGTGAGGCTACTGAGAGATACGGTCGCGTCAACGCCAGTTCCTTGCACAGAGACTGGCAGAGGCAGGGAAATGAAAAAATAATGGTAACAAGAGAGTACCAAATGAGGGGCTCGAACCCTTGGGAGCTCCCAGTATGTCTTTCTACACGGCTAACAGACTTAATAGAGGCGGCAGAAACCCATCATGAACAATAATTTCCATTTGCCGTTTGTGTTCTGAATGAGCCCGCTGTCAGATTCTCATGCTCGCAAATTCAGGCAGGTGCTCCAAGTTGGCATCGTGTCTGACCAGAAAGAAAATGGTCCTTCACGACTTTCAGTCGGTAAGACGAATGGAGAGCATACCAGCAGTGAAGTAGAGCATCGGCTCAAAAGGCAGCGGAGTCCAAGTTAAGGGTTAGAATAAACACCGAAGGATGGGGGAGAATCCCTTCTGTGCCTCGGGTTCTGTGTGCTGCCCGATAAAATGCGGGAACTCTTCCTGAGGTCTGGCATACTTCGTTTTATGTTTGGACTCCTTCAACATCATTTTGGGCGAATCTTGGTGTTGCTTGGGTGGGGAGTAGCCTGTTCGGCGTCTGCCGAAGACTATGACCTAGTGTTGTTTAACGGACGGGTTATCGATCCGGAAACCCAGCTGGATGCTGTGCGTAACATTGGTGTTCGCAATGGGGTGATCGAAACGGTTGGCGCTGATTCTCTTCGCGGCCGCATTCAGATTGATGCCAGTGGTCTCGCTGTGGCTCCGGGTTTTATTGATTTGCACCAACATGGCCACGCGCAGGCTGACTATTGGCTCAAAGCGCAGGACGGAGTGACTACCGTCTGCGAGTTTGAAGTTGGTACTGCGGACGTGGATGCCTGGTATGCGGTTCGCGAGGGGAAGACCCCCATTCATTTTGCAGTGAGCATCGGGCACATCCCCTGCCGCATGGCCGCGCTGGGCGATCCCCCCAGTTTCCTCCCACGGGCGGGCTCGGATGGGGCGACTCGTTTTGCAACAAAAGAGACTCTCGCGGAGGTGCGCAGGTTGCTGGAGCGGGGATTGGAGCGGGGTGCCCCGGCTGTCGGTCTTGGGTTGCAGTATACTCCGGGGGCCAGTCAGTTGGAAACGGTCGAGGTTTTCCGTTTGGCCGCGAAATATGCTGCCGCCTGCCATGTGCATTTGCGCTTCAAAGGGGACAAGGGCCTTGAGAATGTGTTTTCCGGGGTGATGGAGGTTGTCGCCGCCAGTGCATTGACGGGGGCTTCCGCGCATATCTGCCACGTACAAAGTACCGCTAATCGACACACGCCACGTGTGCTGGACTTGTTGAGCGATGCGCGTGCGCGTGGGCAGGATATCAGCGTTGAGTGTTATCCCTACACTGCGGGAATGACGGATATTAAGTCCTCAGTTTTTAATCCGGGCTGGCAGGAAACGACCGAAATTGGATACGGCGATTTGCAGTGGATGGCGACCGGTGAACGCCTTAACCGGGAGAGTTTCGAGCGCTACCGCCAGGTTGGAGGATTGGTTCTGCTCCATGCCAACACCGAGGAAACCATTCGTGCCGCAGTGGGGCATCCTTTGACCATGATTGGCAGCGATGGGTTACGAGGCCATCCAAGAAATGCGGGAACAAGCGCTCGAATTTTGGGCCGTTATGTGAGGGAGATGCCCGTTCTGACTCTTTTGCAGGCCGTGGACAAACTCTCACTCATGCCAGCCCGCAGGCTTGAAAAACGGGTGCCTGAAATGAAAAAGAAGGGTCGCATTCAGGTCGGAGCAGACGCTGACTTGGTTGTTTTTAATCCCGTCACGGTTCTTGATCAGGCGACTTATGAGGAACCGGATCTACCCTCGCGCGGGATCCAACACGTGCTCGTTAGAGGCGAGTTTGTCGTGCGTGAAGGTGAAACTCAGCAGGATGCCAAACCAGGGCGGGCAGTTCGGGCGCCGATTTTGGAGCATCAGTAAATCGGCCGGTCTGACTGAACGTTGGATCCTATTCACCAGGAAGCACATGCTCGCCTCACGGGGATTCGTTTGGTTGATTGTCACGATGGTCTTCGCCTAGCTTATCCCGACGAAGTGACGTGCGTCTGCGGTCATCATCAACTATTGTTTTCGTCACCCCATGAAAACCTCCCCCGTCTCCATAGCTGATCTTCATCGATCCGTGATTTCTGTTCCGCCGTTGTGTCGCAATGCTGATTTGCATTCGGATGCCGCTGAAAACGCGAAGCTCATCCGCCACATCGAGGGGGGAGGTGTTTCAACATTGCTCTACGGTGGCAACGCGAATTTTTACAATCTCGCCGTGAGTGAATACGAGGAGGTGCTGAGTCAGTTGGAGGCTGCGGCGGCCTCTGATACCTGGATTGTGCCGAGTGTAGGTCCCTATTACGGAACCGCTATGGATCAGGCTGCCGTGCTGCGGCGGATGAGATTTCCCACCGCCATGATGCTTCCAACCATCGCGGTGAGTCATCCGGAGGGCGTACGTAACTCCATTCAGCGTTTTACGGAAAAGGCGGGAATCCCCGTGGTTTTGTACGTTAAAGACCAGAATTACGTTACACCAAAGGTGATTCAGGAACTGGTGGAATCCGGGTTGATATCGTGGATCAAATACGCGGTGGTGCGTGAAGACCCGTCCGTAGATTCCCTTCTACAGGCCATTATTGACGTTGTGGGGCCGGCACGGATTGTGAGCGGAATCGGAGAGCAGCCGGCGCTCGCACACTGGCAGGTCTTCGGCGTACACGCGTACACAAGCGGTTGTGTGTGCGTTGCGCCCTCTCTCTCTCAGGAAATGCTGGGTGCGATGCAGGCGGGTTATTTCGAAAAAGCGCTCGAAATCCAGGCGAAATTTAGCGCTTTGGAAACGCTTCGCAACATTCACGGTCCGATCCCTGTTCTGCACCATGCGGTGGCGTTGGCCGGGATCGCCGCCACCGGGCACCTCTTGCCGCTACTTGCAGATCTCCCCGCGGCGTTGCACGGGCAAATAGAGCTGGCCGCCAATAACCTAAGAGCGTATTGATGCTCCCATTAGACAGTGACACTCAGGGTGCCCTGGTGGCCCCAGGAGCAGTGTCACTCTTTTGCGCAAGTTTCAGTAAGACTCCTGACATGAATCCCCCCCTTCATTTCGATTTCGCGACGCCCTTTCATCCAAACTTGCCTCACAAGCTCCCTGAGTGCTTCGCTTCGCGGAGCCGTTGGTTTGTTTTTTTTGACAGACCGCGTGCAGCGCTGGATAGGAAAATAAGGACGCCACGCCGAGGCAGCGAGTGCGAGCGCCAACCCCACCAGGACGAGGTTGCGTGCAAAAACCCGGGGGGCCTTGCCAGAAGATAGTTCACTTTATGCCCCCCCTGTAACAGCCTGATGCTGCGAGAGAAATGCGGAGTTTTGCACAAGCTTCTTTTCGTCACCGACTTTCTTTTACAACGGTAAGTGCGTCGGTGGTCTATCTCAAAGGCCGAAAGAACGTGATTAAAGGCACCCGGATTTCCCGCCTGGTTCCTTCGGAAATCGAGACAATTATACACCGCAAATTATTTGGCATTATCAGTTTAAATTCTGAAAAATGAAAACGCCTTCCGTAACCCGAGTGACTGGTCCCCAAAGCCGATGTCAATTTTCTATCGAGTGGGTCGATATCACCCCTCCTGCGGGCATTTACCACCGGATGTGGGGGGCAGCCAAACACGAGCGGGCCTCCGGTGTGCATCGCCCGCTGCGTGCCACGGTCGCCATGTTCGCACCGATTCAAAACTCAGACGCTCACTGCCAAATCGTTCTCGCCCTTGACCATTGCGTTATGGGCGCTTTGGAGCATGAGGCTATGGTGGCGAGCATTGCGAAAATCAGCGGAGAGTCGCGCGACTCGATCCTTGTGGTTTTCTCGCACACCCATGGCGCGGGTTTAATGGGGCTCGACAGGGTGGATAATCCTGGGGGCGATCTGATTCCGTCCTATCTTCAAGAATTAGCGGAGAGATCGGCTGGGCTGGTCAAGCGCTGCCGGCTCAGTCTTCAGCCTGCCGATATTGTGTATGGCACGGGACGTTGCGCCCTCGCTGCGCACCGGGATTTCTGGGATGGTGAGCGCAATCAGTTTGTTTGCGGAACAAACCCGGGCGGCCCCGCCGACGACACCGTCGTTGTCGCCCGTTTTAGTGCCCGCAACGGGGAGAGTCTCGCGAGCGTGGTTAATTACGCGTGCCATCCAACAACCCTGGCCTGGGACAATTCTCTCATCAGTCCTGATTACGTAGGCGCCTTGCGCGAATTGGTGGAGAGGGAGACGGGCGCACCTTGTTTATTTTTACAGGGGGCAAGCGGCGAACTCGGTCCTTTGGAAGGTTTTGTGGGTGATCCGGCGATTGCCGATAAAAATGGACGGGAGCTTGGTTACGCCGCGCTTTCGGCGCTTACCGCTCTGCCACCTGCGGGCAAGGCGTTCTGTTACCGAGGCCCCGTCGTGTCGGGTGCCACGCTTGGCGCGTGGGATTACCAGCCGTTAACCTCAGATGAACTTAGCGCGCTGGAAATCTTTCATACTTTGCGCTGGAAAGAGTCGCTTTCTTACCGGGAGGAAATGCCAACCATCCAGGACACTGAGGCGGCTTTGATGGACTGTCTGGCGCATGAAAAGGCTGCCCGCGCGGAGGCAAACCTGATTCAAACAGAGGAGCACCGGGCGTTGGCCGAGCGCAAAAAACGCTTGTTGACCCGGCTCAAGCAACTACCTCCGGGTGCCACTTTTCCCCTCCAAGTTGCGGTATGGTCGATTGGCGGGGGTGTTTGGATCGGTGTTCAGGGTGAATCGTACAGTGTTTTGCAGATGGCATTGCGAGAGAGATTTCCAAACAAAGCGATCGTCCTTGCAAGCATCGCCGCAGACTGGGGGGCATCCTACCTGCCTCCGCGCGAACTCTACGGCACTGGTATTTATCAAGAGAGTATTGCCATAGTGGCTGCGGGCAGCCTTGAACAGCTCATCGAGTCCATAGCAGTCCATTTATCCTTATGAAAATCACCCGAATTGAAACCTTGGTTTGCCACGCCCGAATGCGGAACTGGATTTTTGTAAAAGTCGTCACCGACCAACCCGGCCTTATTGGATGGGGTGAGGCGACTCTGGAGTGGCACACCCGAAGTGTTGTTGGCGCGATTGAAGATATGGCCCATCTGCTTGTAGGTGAGGATCCCACAAGGCCCGAACATTTGTGGCAGGTCATGTACCGCCAGCACTTCTGGCACGGTCATGGCATCGTGCGTGCAACGGCCATAGCGGGGGTGGATCTCGCCCTGTGGGACATCGTGGGTAAAGTCGCCAATATGCCTCTTTCCAAACTGTTTGGCGGGCCCGTCCGGGACTATGTGCGCACCTACTGCCATCTGGGAGGGGGGAAAATGGAGGATTTTTATCAAACGCCGGCAGACAACGCGAAGCGGTTTGCAGATTTGGCGCTAAAAGCTGTTTCGGAGGGTTTTACCGCTTTCAAAAGTATGGCCGTGCCCAGCACCATGCCCGTCGAGGGACAAAAGCCGATACGCGCGGCCGAGGCGGCCGTCCGCGCCATGCGCGAGGCAGTGGGTCCGGACATTGATATTATGGTGGACTGTCACGCGCGCCCCTCGCCGGCTATGGGCCTGCAGTTTGGGAAAGCACTGGATCCGTACGGACTCTACTTTTTCGAAGAACCTTGCTGGCCTGAAAACGTGGAGGGCCTCGCCCGCATCAACGCGGCGTTAAACACCCCGGTGGCTAGTGGCGAACGGGTGACGCATCTGGAGGCCTTCAGGGAACTTTTTGAAAAACGGGCGGTTGATATCTGTCAGTTGGATATCACTCATTGCGGAGGCCTGACCTCCGCACGCAAAGTTGCGGCCTTAGCGGAAGCTCACCGCATCGCCCTCGCGCCTCACAATCCGCAGGGCCCTGTAAGCACGGCCGCCTCGCTGGAGTTTGGATTTTCCCAGCCCAGTTATATTATCTGTGAAACGGTCCACAACGACGTCCCGTGGCGCCAGGATGTGGTTGAAGAGGGATTTCGCGTCGAGGAAAAAGGCCGCCTGGTGCGTCCAAACACCCGCCCCGGGCTGGGTATTACGATCAATGAGGCCGAGGTAAAAAAGCACCCTTTTCAGCAGGAGATTCTCCTGCGCGAATTCAGTCCGGATGGTGCCGTCACTGACTGGTAGTTGATCTCTCCCCCCTTTAAATGATCCGTTTTTCTGACAATAGCCCGCTTTCCTCTCCTTTGGGCCGCCGCGATTTTCTGCGTGTTGGTGCTCTTGGCTTGGGGGCATTGACCCTGTCTGACCAATTGACCCTGCGCGCCGCGCTCTCAAGCGCGGGATCCGCAGTCCGCGATAAATCGGTGATCTTCCTATTCATGCACGGGGGGCCCTCCCAGTTTGAGACATTCGATCCAAAAATGAATGCTCCTTCTGAGATACGCAGCGTCACTGGAGAGATTCGGACTACGCTGCCCGGGATCACCTTCGGAGGCACCTTTACAAAACTTGCCCGGCTCGCGGATAAATTTAGCATCGTGAGATCCTTCGTGACCGGTGACAGTGTACACGACATAAAAACGATCGTTGGCAAGCACACGCTCAACGCCAATCTTGGATCCCTTTACAGCCGTATCGCTGGCTCCATGAACCAGCAGACGGCGATGCCCTCTAACATCACCCTCTTTCCACGCGCCGTTGCCCCCGAAGCCGGGCCCCCCATCCTCCAGTTCGGTGACATCACCGCTGGGGGTGAATTGGGTAACGGCTTCCGTCCTTTTGTCCCCGGTTCGGGCGAAGGCGCTCAGGCGGACATGACCCTCGGCATGCCTCTGAACCGCCTAGCGGACCGTCGCGCGCTGCTTGGTTCGCTGGACGGATGGAAGCGCCAAATGGACTATGGGGCGGCAATGGAAGGGCTCAGCGGCCTGCAACAAAAGGCTTTCGATTTACTGAGGGGCGGCGTCTCTGACGCATTCGATCTATCCAAGGAAGATCCTCGCCTGATCGATCGCTACGACACGTCCCATCTATTGCCTCGCAACCGGATCAGTACGCAGTGGAAAAACATCGATCACTACGCCGATAATGCACTCTCTCTTGGACGACTGCTACTGCTCGCCAGAAGGCTTTGCGAACGCGGTGCGGGATTCGTCACTGTCACCACCAGTTTTGTCTGGGACATGCACGCAGACAACAACAACGCTCCCATGAAAACGGGTATGGACTACGTCGGCCGTCCCTTTGATCACGCTGTTTCCGCGCTCATTGAGGACATTGAATCCCGCGGTTTACGCGATAAAATCCTACTTGTGTGCTGCGGCGAAATGGGTCGAACCCCTAGGATCAGTACCAAGGGCGGCCGCGACCACTGGGGTGGTCTGGCTCCACTGATGCTTTACGGAGGCGGCCTCCAAATGGGGCAGGTGATCGGTCGCTCAAGTCCAGACGGCGGGGAGCCGGCGGATAATCCCGTCACTATTCCTGATCTCGTTGCCACCATTCTCACCACCTTGCTTGATGTGGGGCAGGCGCGTCTCCTCGAGGGATTACCAGCTAACCTACTCGCACTTCTCAACAGTGGCACGCCCATTCGAGGCTTGGTTTAGCCCACACAAAACTGAATCAGTTTTATGCGAGTCACTGCGAGACGAATAAATCAGCCTTTTGAAGGACCAATCGAAGGCGGCTGATTTTTTTAGAAAGCTGTGAGAGATCTTTATTCCCGTTGGGTCTAATACCTCGAAGCTTGCTTCGACTTTGAATCCTCGCTGTTTCGTCTGATTCTTCAATGCCTTGGGGCTTGCCCCGAGGTTCTTTACTTGTCTTCGATAAAACGTTCCGGTCGAAGCGAATCTCTCCCAGCTGTGTGATGATGATGAGGTCCGCTATACTCAAGCCCCTCGGGTTCAGTTCCATCAAGCTCGCTGAAGTTGAGCGCCTGCTGCCATTTGCGGGGGCCGGTGACAACTTTTAAAAACAAGCACGTTCCAGCCGGCAGAAAGATCGACCTCACGGGTGGTTTGGCGCTTTGGCTCCTTCGCCAGGAGATCGGAATACAACCTTTGGCTGTTGACCCACACCGTGAGATGAAGCGCAGTTCCAACGCCTGATGTTTTCATGTTGAGCTTGAGGCTCCTGGCAGAGGGGCTGCGGATCCAGCGCGCACCATAACCAGCTTCAAAGTTCTGAAAGAAAGTTGCCCCCGCAAAGTCGACGCTGCCAGGGTTGGCTCCGTCGGTGAGGCCGATGTTCGATTGAAACCTACGCCACGATAAGGAGTAGTCGGCACTTCTCGCCGCAGCGTGAGCACTTCACAAACATCCAAGAACAAGGCGTTGTCCTGTGCACAAACGCTCAGTCCAAACTTTGTGGCACGAGACTGGAAACCGCCGGAACCTCACCGCTAAAAGCTTCAAATTAAAGGGGTACTGCCGGGGACTGCTGGGACGGGGGTCTCAAGTTTCATGTCCCAACTCAATTGCTTGGGCATCGTGTCCAGTTGCGAATTCAGCGCTTTTTCCCAAGTGACCTCCTTGCCGGTATATGCAGACATTCTGCCCATGACGCCCATCAGGGTGCTCTGGGCCATGCGGACCCCGTCGTTGGGGCGCTGCCCAGCTCGGAGGGATTCAAATAAGCGGTCGTGTTCGAGCTGGTGCGACACGGCTTTTGGACCTTCATAGTGCCACGGATTGGCACCGGTAATTTTAACGCCATTGTGCCCGCCGAATTCACAGCGACCTTTTGTTCCG
The DNA here is from genome assembly GCA_947479475.1 of Chthoniobacteraceae bacterium. GTDB lineage: Bacteria > Verrucomicrobiota > Verrucomicrobiia > Chthoniobacterales > Chthoniobacteraceae > Chth-196. The sequence goes on along the minus strand of CANJZW010000002.1, from coordinate 95,374 downwards.
ATGATCACATCACGATGTTCATTAAAGCAGTTGTTTTCGTACCTGCTACGCAGCACTGCGATCGTCCCGTTGGCCCACTCGTAGGTGATATCGTGTTGGTCCCAAATATCGCCAATGATTTGCTGGTGGCGCGCGCCCGTCCCCAAACACCGGACTGGAGCCACATCGCCCATCATCCAGGCGATTTTATCAATGCTATGGGCACTGATCTCGAGAATGAGATCCCCCGATAGCCACACAAAATGATGCCAGTTGCGGAGTTGCCATTCCAGATCGCCCTGGCCGGGCAAACGCTCTCCGCTGAATCGTGCCAAACGTCCGCCCATACGCGTTGAATGAATGGCCAGGATTTCGCCGATTTCGCCGCCGTGCACGCGGTTTATCCCTTCGATGAAGCCCGGCTCAAACCGCATGTTGAAGCCGGCGCGGATCGCAAGGTTCTTCTCCTTGGCAAGCTTAACCGACTCAATCACAGAACGAACACCGGCAGGGTCTACGGCCATCGGTTTTTCACAAAAGATGTGTTTCCCAGCTTCGACAGCTGCGCGCAGCATGATGGGGCGGAAACCGCCTGGGGTAGCTAAAATCACCAAATCGATGCCGCTCGCAAGCACCTTCTGGTAGGCGTCGAGTCCGACAAACCGGCGCTCTTGGGGGGCGTTGATCCGCTTCGGAGTGGCACTGAATTTTTCGCTTAGGGAGGCATGGGCGCGCTCGATGGGATCGGCAAAAGCATCTCCCATCGCCCACAGTTCGGTGTTCTCATCCGCCATGAGCGCGTTCAGTGCCGCCCCGGAACCACGCCCTCCGCATCCTATCATTCCGATGCGGATGCGCTCGAGTTTGTTTTCCCCATGTAAAACGGCAGGGAAGGCTAGAGCGCCGGCAGCAGCCGAGGAAGAGCGGAGAAAGTTGCGACGGGTGAAGTTTGAAGCGGTGGGGGAGGGAGTCATAAAAAAAGAGGGGACAAACGCTGATGAAGGGTCTTCGGAAACCAGGAGTCAAACCGACATGTTACGACAATCCATCATTGTGTCGTTCGATTCCGATCGTGATACGAATTCAAACTGTGGCGAACCAAACGACCCAATGATTGCCGAGCGGATGTCTGAACGCGCTGCTTCGGGCGGTTGTCTGCGCCTGTCAGAAAGCGACTCGGCAGAGTTTATTTTTTTCAATGAGCCAGATGTTTCGATACATGACCCGCCTTCCGAAGGCCTCAAACCAGATCGGGCCGGTGGGTGCCTCTGTTTTGAACCCATGCGGAGTGGGGCGCGGCACGATTTGGTTGTCTACGTTAAGGTGGCCGTTGAGTTTTACTGAAATAATCGCATCTGCTGTTTTAGTTCCCGAGCCGTCGAAACGGGGCGCTTTAAAATCAATATCGAGGGTCTGCCACACCAGTGGGGGGAAGCAGGCGTTCGGCACTCGGGAGGGGTAGGTGAAGACGCTCCCGCAAACACGGGGCGAGGTGGGATGCCTGGCCCCTTTGAGCACCGCGAATTTTTGCTGCTGAAGTTGTGTGCAGAAAAATTTGGGCGGAGTGGGGCCGCTACTTCCGGTCAGATCAAAGTCGAATCCAAAGCTATCTCCGATGGCTATTTCATAGCTTGAATGCAGGTAAACGCCCGAGTCCGCGCGACGCCACGGGATATTTTCAGGTTCGAAACCTGTGAGGAACTCCGCGTGTAGGGAGTAATCCGTGAAACGTTGTTTTGTCACTGAGCCCGCGAGTAAATTGCCCTCGTAGAGCATGGGGATGGTCAATCCTTCGATATCCTTGCGAGCCTCGAAAGACTCAAGATTTTGCGATCCCTTTTTGACATCAAAAAGTACAATTGCGCCCGGGGGCGCGACCAAGCCGAGCGTTGGGCTCTTGCGCTCCACCCTGCGTAGGAGGGCGCTCTTTCCGGAAAGTGTCACGGTGAACCCCGAAGAATCAAGGACTGCGGCCGAACCGTCTTCGCCTGCCGAATGAAATGAAGCCCTATTTTGCTCTAGAGGCCCGCTTTCAAGCAGTCTGTAGTCGCCGAAATCCCATCCGTCACCCGGGAGGCCTCCGCTGAGCACAAGCGCGTGGAAGCACCGGTCCCCGCGAGCCACCACCTGGGCGGCGACAGTTTTTCCTTCGAGTGTGCCCTGGTATTCGCCCTGGTAAGAGGCTTCGACGCCGATTGACGCCGCATCGAAAAGTTTTTTGAGTGCCTCCGTGCCGGGCTCCGCCTGTTGTGCGGCGGCGGTTGTCATCCACTGAAAAAAAAGAGCAAGGACTGGCAGAATAAAGGGAGCCTGGAAAACAGAGGGGGGACGGAATATCATGGCGGAAGGTTTTGGGTATAGGGAGTGGAAGTTAAAGGTGGACGCACCGCTGAGTGTTGCAAGACTCTTATCTGGAGACGCTAATTGGGTGTTCTGGGTGGGTCGATATCGAAAGCTACGGGAGATGGCTTCGAAATTGCGAAGATGGACCGGCTTGCAGACCGCCTCGAGCGTGGCGCCGAGCTGCGAGTGGCTTGCTCGAGGTCGTCTTTCTTGTGGTCCAGAGAGCGCCGGCGAGAGCCTGATACAAAAGACATACCGCGCGAGATGTAATGCGTAGAGAAACACACCTAAAACCGTTATAACGATCGGTGTTGGCGCGTGCTTTTTTAACCAGCGTTCCCATTAGCGACCTTTTTCCAGGCATGAACATTCTCGATCTCAATCGACGAAACTTTTTGGGCAACATGACTACAGGCCTGACTGGCGTAGCGCTTTCAAGGCTCCTTGGCAGTGATTTGCAAGGGGCGGCTTCGCTCCAGCCCCACTTTGCTCCGAAGGCGAAGCAGGTTCTTCAGATCTTTTGTCCGGGGGCGGCCTCGCATCTGGATCTTTGGGATCACAAACCGATGTTGGAAAAGTATGACGGTACGCCGATGCCGGGGGCTGAAAAAGAGGTCACATTTCAGGGCAAAAACGGAAATTTGATGAAATCGCCCTGGCCGTTTGTTCCAACGGGACAGAGCGGCAAAATGCTCTCCTCCTTGCTGCCCCACATGGGGCGTCATGCCGACGAGATCGCCTTCATCCATTCGATGGTATCCCGCAGCAACACGCACGGACCCGGATGTATCGGGATGAACACCTGTTTCACCCGGGAAGGGTTTCCAAGCGCCGGGGCCTGGGTGAACTATGCACTCGGTTCGATGAATGAAAATCTGCCTACCTATGTTTCCATTCAGGACATGCGGGGCGAACCCCCAAACGGCAAAGCGAATTGGAGTCATGGGTTCCTGCCTGCTCAGTACCAAGCCGTTTCGATGTCCGCCCAACAGCCGCTGCGCAACCTAGAACGCCCAGCCTCTATCAGTGCGGCTGAAGACGCCGAGACACGAGAATTGTTGGCGACCCTCAACAAGGCGCACGCAGCGGCGAATCCGGACAACGACGAACTTGTAGCCCGCATGGCTGCTTATCGACTTGCTGCGAAGATGCAACTCGCAGCCCCTGAGGTGAGCGAGCTATCGCGTGAGCCGAAACATATTCATGCGCTCTACGGCACGCAGGACGCCAACAAACTCAAGGCGGCTTATGCGAGTAATTGCCTTTTGGCGCGCCGTTTTCTTGAGCAGGGTGTTCGTTATGTGAGCCTCTACTGCGCTTCCCGCGCCAGCGCCGTCGATGGCCTGCTCAACTGGGATGCTCATAAAACTCTTAAAGCCGACTACGAGCGGCATTGCCCTATTTTTGATCAGCCTACTGCTGCGCTTCTTACCGATCTCAAGCAACGCGGCATGTTGGACAACGTCCTCGTGATTTGGTGCACGGAATTCGGCCGCATGCCTACGCATCAAGAGGGAACCTCCGGACGCGACCATAATCCCGATGCGTTCACGACTTGGATGATGGGTGCAGGGGTCAAGGGTGGGGTAAGCCACGGTGCGACCGATGACATTGGGCGAAAGAGTGTGCAGGACGTGGCGACTGTTTACGATTTTTACGCGACGGTACTGCATCTTCTCGGGCTCGATCACGAAAAGCTTACCTACTATCACAACGGCGCGAATCGCCGGCTTACAGACGTACACGGACACCTTATTCAAGGTATCCTCGCCTGAAATTACGGGAGCCGATTAAATTTTTCATTTCCTATGAAAGTATTTCTGGCGGTTTTGCTTGTTGTTTTTGCCTGCGCTCTGCGCGGGATGGCTGCACCTGCTTCTAACCCAAACGCTGAGGAGGTCGCTTTTTTTGAACAGAAGATCCGCCCACTGCTGGTGGAACACTGCTATTCCTGCCACAGCGCCGAAGCCAAAAAGCTGAAAGGAAACCTGTTCCTCGATTCAAAGGCCGGTTGGCTCAAAGGGGGCGACAGCGGCGAACCCTCCATTGTGCCGGGTAACCCTGACGCAAGTTTGCTGGTTCAAAGTGTCCGTCATGAGATTCCCGACAATGCGATGCCACCCAAAAAGCCAAAGCTTCCAGAGACCGTCGTAGCTGATCTCGTGGCTTGGGTGAAAATGGGCGCGCCGGATCCCCGGGATGGAGCGGCGAGAGAGTTAAAGCGCGGCGATAAATCGTGGTGGTCGTTGCAGCCCTTGGCCAGGGAGTTTGCGCACACAAGCATCGACGGGTTTGTGGGCGCGAAACTGGCGGAGCAGGGGTTGGCCTTCAACCCGCCTGCCGAACCGAGGGCGCTTATCAGACGGATGACTTATGACGTGACGGGCCTGCCGCCCTCCGCAGAGGAAGTGGATGTATTTACACTCGCCTACCGGATCGACGCCACGCGCGCGATTGAGACGCTTGTGGACAGGCTTCTGAGTTCCCCGCGTTACGGCGAACATTGGGGCCGACACTGGCTGGATGTGGTTCGTTTTGGCGAAAGTAATGGCTTTGAGCGGAACTTCATTATCAATGATCTCTGGCCGTTTAGGGATTACGTCATTCAATCCATCAACGCCGACAAGCCGTTTAACAGATTCATTGTTGAACATCTCGCTGGGGACGTTGTGGGAAAAGGTGACCCCTCCGTGGAGGTTGGCAGCGCTTTTCTTGTGGCCGGTCCCTACGACGATGTCGGCAACCAGGACGTTGTTGCGCAGAAGAATATCCGGGCGGCGACTCTCGATGATCTTGTGACGGCGACGAGCAGCGCGTTTTTGGGACTCACGGTCAACTGCGCCCGCTGCCACAACCATAAATTTGATCCAATACCAACCGAGGATTACTACCGGGTGCGGGCTGCCTTTGAAGGCGTCAAACATGGCCGGCGGGTGCTTGCAACGCCCGGAGAAAAAGCTGCATTTGAGGCCGCCACTAAACCGCTTGCCGCGCAGAAGGCCAAGTTGAGTACGGAACAGGCGATTTTGGAAAAAGAAATAGAGGCCCGCGCCAAGGAAGTGGCGGCGCAAAGAAAACCGGTGCGTCCGAAGATTGATCCGAAGGGTACGGAGGAACGGTTTGAGCCAGAGCTTGCCCGGTTTGTTAAATTCGTGATGTATGCCACCACGACAAATCCCAAGGCTGCATCGGTGTCGGGACGCCTGACCGAGTTTGAGGTTTGGACGGGGGGAGGGGATGTTCGCAACGTCGCTCTTGCCGTGAACGGAGGACGCGCCGAGGGGTCGCAGTCCGCTTCGGCTGAAGATTTTCCGGAGGCCTATGCAGCGCAGTTGTGCATCGACGGAAAATCCGGGGAGCAATGGTTTGTAGGAGACCCGGCTGAGTTGACAATCACGCTGGCGCAGGCTGAGCGAATTGAACGCGTTGTTTTTAGCAACGCCAAGGCGGGGGACAGCCAGGAAAAGAGTTCTGCGGGAACCCCGTGTGAATACGAGGTGCGGTTGTCTTTGGATGGCTCTGCTTGGAAGACGATTGCGTCCAGCGTGCTCCGCGAGCCTTGGACAGCGGCACACGGGGCGGAAAGGGTCCGGAGGGAAGTGACAACGCTGGAGGAAGCCAACAGGCTCGCAGGCTTGGCGAAAGACATTATTGAGGTCCAGCGGCAGCTCGATGCAGTGCCGAAATTGCGAGAGGTTTGGGCTGGGATTTATAGTCAGCCTAAGGAGCCGACTTTTGTTCATCGGGGAGGAGACCCGATGAAACCTGGGGACCAGGTGGCTCCTGCCAGTCTCAGTGTGCTTGACCGACTGGGGAAACCGTTCGTTCTTCCCGCCGACGCGCTGGAAAGCGAACGCCGTCTCGCATTGGCAAATTGGATCGTACGCGACGATAATGGGCTGTCATTGCGTGTCCTTGCAAACCGCATTTGGCACTATCATTTCGGCACCGGACTGGTGGACACGCCGAGCGATTTTGGATTCCTTGGGAGCCGCCCGACGCATCCGGAGTTGCTTGATTTTTTGGCGGGCCGGCTCCTCGCGCATGGATGGAAAATCAAGCCTCTACACCGAGAGATTCTTCTTTCCCGAACGTATCTGCAAAGCGCGACGTTCCGCCCCGAAGCGGCAAGCGTGGATAAAGGGGCGCGGCTTCTTTGGCGATTTCCGCCACGACGGCTCACCGCGGAGGAGATCCGCGATACCTTGCTGAGTGTCTCCGGCAGACTTCAACTTTTACCAGAGGGTGGCCCGGGTTTCCGTCTCTACAAAGTGTTGTCCAACAACGTATCGACCTACGTACCTCTGGAGCGACATGGAGCAGAAACGTACCGCAGGTCGGTTTACCATCAAAACGCGCGGGCCAGCGTGGTGGATTTGTTGAGCGATTTTGATCTTCCCGACATCGCATTTGCCTCACCCAGACGTGCAAATACGACCACGCCGCTGCAGTCGCTGACGCTTCTGAATCACAGTTTTACGCTGGATATGTCGGATTCCCTCGCCCTTCGGTTACAAGGGAGTGATGCGTTTGATGCGGTCTACTCCCTCGCCTTTCAACGGCAGCCGACCCCGCAAGAGAGGGAAACTGTTTCAAAATTCGTGGAGAAACACGGAATGGTAGCCTTCTGCCGGGCGATTTTGAATTCGAACGAACTCATTTATTTGGAGTAGCTCCAAGGTTGGGCGGAGCAAAGGATTGTTCGGCGTCAGCGTGGATGTCGCCGATTGGCGGCACGGGGAAAAGACCTGCCACCCTCAGCCAACTGTCGGAAGCCTGTTGGGCAAAATGGGCCGTATTGAGCGAAACGAGTGCTGGCGCTCTCGTTAAAGATTCTGAGCGAAATCCTCCAGCGTCCGGGCGCGGACGGCCTGTGTGAGAAGTTCACCAAGCCGGGCGATGTCATCGAGTCGGTCGACGGTCTCCATCAAGCCGGGAGGGACTGTTTGAAACTTCGCCTCCAAGGATCGAATCACGGCCCTGCGCATGGCCACGGTTTCGCCTTGGCTCAGCCCTTGAGATATGCCTTGGCTGAGTCCTTGAGATAGTCCCTCGGAGCGGCCTTCTTCGCGGCCCATTTGAACGAGTCTGTCTGCTAGTGTCATGGTTTTGGCGTTTAGCGGTTGGGTCTGTATCCGGCGGGTGCGGCGCAGGAAGGCCGAGGCGTCGAAATCCGAGTTAAGAATGTACCGTAACAAACGTTCGAGTCCATCTCCGGAAATCTGGGGGAGCAAGGTTTCATCCCAGATCCAGTCCGTGAGCAGCTCAGATACTGGTTCGGCCTTCAGCGCCCTCAGGGTCAGGATGCCTTCCGGTGTTCCGCCGAGCGACTCGTAGGGCGTACGTACCAACTCCATGATGTGAACCATGAGGGTTGGCTGCCAGGCCGCCAGAAGCGTTGCAAACTGCGGGGGCATTTCCAGAATGTCCTCGAGCTTGTTGGAGGTTTTCCACGGCCTCCTCCCCTGCACCAACACCAGGGGAAAGACGGGCGGCAGCTTTGCCGGCGAGGGATGCTCCTCGGCAAACCGCTGCCAGACGCGCACCACGTACGCGAGTACGCGCAGCGCGATACGCGGGTCCTCGGTGCTCTGGTGTTCGAAAAGGATATAAAGTAGAACCTCCGCCTCCTGAAAACAGACGCTGAAGAGCAGGTCGCTTTCGGAAGATTCGAACTGCGGGTCGATGAAGGTGGAGGGCAACAGTTGGAGGGAGTCCCAGAGGAAAAGGGGCGCGAGTTGAGCGGGGAGATGATGCTGGAAAAAAGCGCGTGCGTTGACGGGATTGGAAAAGGTGGCCTTGAGGAGTTTGTCGTTGGGTTGGTGGAGATTGTCTTCGTCCATGGGTAGCGGGCGTGGCCCTGCCCTGAAACTCGGATCCGAGGGCTGCTTTGGATGCCTGCTAATCAGATACGACTTGGCCGCCCAGACTTAAGCGTTGAGATTGAAGGTCGCTACCGGAAAGAGACAGATGTGCGTAGTGAAACCAGACTCTAGAGTGTAAAGCTCAAAGCCACAGAAAGGTAGGCTTGCGAGGAAGTTGCTAAGATCTGAGGAAAGTCAAAAGACTCAAGTTTCGTGTGGATTAACGCGTTTCGTAAGGATGGCTTTGAGAGGCTTCTTTGGCCTCAAAAAACAGGACCAGAGGCAGGGCTTTTCCGCGGCCTGCCCGACATGGTTATCGAAGAACTCAGAGAGGATGGATAGAGCGTACGGTGGGCTGCGGCTGAAGCGGTGCGCCGCTGGCTTCTGCAAAAGCATCAGATCCAAATACCCTTACGAACGCAATGGGGTGCGTGTGAGGGGGTGGAAATCATTTTCCAAAGACAGCCTCTGCTGAGAATGCCGGAACAAAGCAGAGGGCCGTGGGAGTGACGCCGCTGAAATAGGGAGGAGGAAGCGGGGCGGGAGTTTTAAGAGCCCTGTGGGTCGCTCTAGGGGCGCCGTCGGAAGGCTGCAAAAAGGATTTGTTTGCTGCAATTTTACGGATCATTTGCGTTTTTTCATGGAGAACGAGGGCAAACGCAAAAATCATGCTTAAGAAGGCACGTCTAGCGCGGGATTTGCTTCGCTTAAGTGCCCGGCGGGAGTGACGAAATGTGAGTTTCGCATTTCGCAATAATGGTTTTGCAAGAAAACCGCCGGGTATTTTCGTGCGCCGTGTCCCCCCCAGACTTGGTTCGAGCCTTCCCAAAAGGGCTCGATTGTTCAGCATCAGCATTTTGCGCTGGTGCCGGAGGTCTGTTGCCGGCCTTCTGCGTTTGGGAAGGCCGCCGCGCGGGCCGGCTTGGCGGCGGGCGGGTGCCAGGCGAAGGAGACGGTTGCGGGCGCAGCAACCTTCGTGGTCGAGGCAGTTTTTTCCTCGAATTGCGGCGTCTGCGGTCGTGGAGGCGTTCCATACCCAGGGTCCCCAGCAGGTGTTCCGCCTTTTCCCGGGGCTGACCCGGTGTATTGCGCTCTGGTCACTACTGGCGTTTTTCGCCACCGATCTCCCGGCTCAGGCGGCGCCCCTGTACTGGGACGGCGTGAACAACAACGTCTGGAACCTGCCTGGAAACTGGTCCGCGTCCTCTTCTGGCGTGGCTTCCGACCCCTTGGTGTCCCCCGGCAGCCTGGACAGCGTTCAGTTCAACATCTCCACGGTGCATCTCGCGGAAACCGTCTTTTTGAACGGCAACCAGCGCGCGCAGTCCCTGATTTTTGCTAATATGGGAGCCACGACCCTTTCGGGCGGGGTAAGCGGCGTCGGGGTGAGCAACATTCTGAGCCTAGGGTCCGGCGGTCTGACGCTCAACGCCGGTGCGGGTGCTGTCACCCTGACTGCGGTGGGGACCCTCTCGCTTTCCGCGGCCCAGACTTTCACCAACAATTCGGGCAGCACCCTCACCGCAGGCGGAAGCATCACGGGCGCCAACGCTCTGACGCTCAGTGGAACCGGCGCCGGCCTCGGCACCCTTTCGGGCATTATCGCCACAGGCTCCGGCAGCCTGTCCGTCAACAGCGGCAACTGGATCCTTTCGGGCGCTAACACGTTCACTGGTGGGCTCACCCTGTCCGGCGGCTTGCTGCGCGCTAAAACATCGGCGGCCGCGCTCGGCATTGGTTCGCTGACCTTGGGCGGCGGCATCCTGCAACTCGCCAACGACAACGGGCTGAACTTTGCCAACAACACGTCCGTGACCGGCAACGTCACCCTTGTCAGCGACCGGAATACGCTGGGCGCAGGCACAGTTCAAACCCTCGGAACCCTCACCTTTGGCGGCAATACGGTGACCGTCGCAGCCGGGGGCTTCGTGAACAGCGGGACCGCCGCGTTCACGCTGGGCGTTGTTTCGCTCACGAGCGCCGGCACGTTCCGCCTCAACAACAGCTACACAACCCCCGCCGTCAGCACCCTGTTGACACTGGGCAGCCTCACGGGCAGCGGTGCCGATGTCAGCTTTTTGGGCTCGGGTAACGCGTTCATCAGCGGCAACATCACCACCGGCACCGGCGCTCTGACAAAATTGGGCATCGGTACGCTCACAATCGCAGGATCGGCAAACACGAACACCGGCCCCATCACTCTGGGCGGCGGCTCCCTCGTTGTCGCTGCGGGTGGTTCCTGGACGACGACGATGCCGGCGGTCACTTTCAGCAGTTCGGCTTATCTGAACTTCATCGCGGCAAGCGCTGGGGCCGTCCAATACGCCGGTTCCCTGACCTTCTCTTCGGGGGCGGCCACGTTGCAGTCCACTTATGGCTCCACGGGAACTGCGGGGCTTTCGTTTGGTTCTCTGACAGCGCGGAGCACGGGGGCCACGGGAAATTTTGTGGTCTCCGGCGGAGCTAACGGCACGACCAACTCCATCTCCATTACGGGAGCGGCCGCCGGGTTCCAAAATCAAGGCCTTTTCTTCAATGGCGCCGACTACGCCTTCGTGAATGCTGCCGGCACCTTTCTGCGCGCGGGAAACTATGGCACCGATCTCAACTTCGGCACCAGCACCGGCGGCGGAACGCTTGGGACCAACAACGCGTCGGTGAACGTCAACCTCACGACAGGATCCGTGACGGCGCAGACCACGGCTAGTATCAACACGCTAAAAATCAGCGGCAGCGCTCTGAACTTAACCATGAGTGCAGGAAACACGCTGACCCTTGCCAGCGGCGGCATCATCCGTTCCGGCAGCTTTGCTTCGACCCTTGCGGGCGGAACGATCACCACCACCACCAACACTGAATACATCTTCAACACCGCCTCGGCCACAGACCTGCTTGCGATCAGTTCCTCTCTGGGGGCGAGCGGCGTCAACGCCCTGACCAAGGTGGGCGCTGGCAGCCTTGTGCTCAGCGGAATCAATGCCTTCACCGGCCCAATTTTCATCAATGGCGGCACCCTTTCCTTCGCAGCACCCGGAGCCAGCGACCCGCTGACCCTCGGGGCACCCGGGGCGCGCGTGATCAATCTCAACGGAGGCACTTTCCAGATCACCGGCGGGGGTTTTTACAACGTAGCCGCCGCCACGAAGACCTTCAACATTGGAGCGGCGGGTGGCGTGCTGGATGTCGGTGCCGGGACGCTGACCCTGTCCAGCGCCGCAAATATGCTCACAGGTATCGGCGACTTGACCCTCGGTGGCGCCACCACTTCGGCCGGCACTCTGGTTTTGGGGAATACAAACAGCACTTTTTCAGGCGATCTCTTCATCAAGGCCGGCACCCTCCGTCTCCTCAACGCCACGGGCGCGGGCACCGGTGCCATTGTGATCACCTCGGGGGCGGCTCTGGACGTGCAAACCTCCTCGGTTACAAACGCCTTGTTTCTAGCCGGCGCGGGCCCCGGTTCGGTCGGGGCCCTCTACAGCAGTGCGAACGGCGCCAGTCTCTCCGGCCCGCTCACCCTGACGGCCCCCGCCACGATCAATGCGGCCAACCCGATCAGTTTGAGCGGGATCGTTTCCGATAATTTTGGAGGGTACGCCCTCACGAAAACCGGCACTTCCACCCTGACCCTGAGCGGCGCCAACATTTACACAGGCGCCACAACCGTCAGTGCGGGGACGCTGGTCCTCGCGAGCGCGAGCGGTGCGGGCACGAACACCATCACCGTCTCAAGCGGCGCGGCGCTGGATGTCCAGGCGGTGATCATGAACGCCCTCAATCTGAGCGGCACGGGAGGCGCATTGGGGGGCGCGCTTGTGAGCAGCGCTTCAGGCGGCACGGTAGCGGGCAACGTGGTTCTGTCGGCCAGTTCCACGATCAACACGGCCAACCCGATCACTCTGTTGGGCGTGGTTTCAGGGGCGTTTGCGCTCACCAAGGCAGGCGCCAGCACCCTCACGCTGGCCGGTGTAAACACCTATCTTTCCGGCTCGACCCTTGCCGCAGGCACGCTCGCTTTCGCCTACAGTGGGCTCGGCCCAGCGGGCGCAATCACCCTGTCAGGCGGCTCGCTTCAGTACCTGCCAGGGAACACGCAAGATATCTCCAGTCGCTTGGTGATCAGCGCCGGCACGACCGCTGTGATCGATACCAACGGAAACAACGTGACGTTTGCCAGCGGGTTTGGCGCTTCCGGCACGGGAAGCCTGGCGAAAACGGGTCTCGGAATCCTCGTTTTGGGCGGGAGCAACACCTACACCGGAAACACCGCCGTGAGTGCGGGCGTCTTGCAGGCCACAAGTGTCAACGCCCTCCAGGGGTATCTCGTTTCTGGCAGTGTCTCAGTCGCCGCGGGAGCCACCCTCGCTCTGAATGTGGGAGGTGCCCTCGACTGGACCAGCGCCCAATTGGACACCCTCCGGTCCAACGCCACTTTCAGCAATAATTCCGTGCTGGGGCTCGATGCCAGCAACGGGAATTTCACCTATGCCAGCGTTATCACCGGGGGTTCTGGAGTCACCAAGCAGGGGGTGAATTCCCTGACACTCAACGGCAACAACACCTACACGGGCCCGAGCACCCTCCTGCAGGGCTCCCTGATTGTGACGTCCGTAAGCGCGCTGGGCGCGGCATCCTCCGCGCTGACCCTCCGGAGTGGCACCCTCGGCCTCGCTACCGACACCAGTGTCAACGCCTACAATACGACGATCTCCGGCGGTGTGACTGTCCTTTCCGACGTGGCCACTGCAGGAAGTGGCATTAATCAGACCCTTGGAACACTGAGCCTTGCTGGTGTCACGCTCGCGCTGCTCAAGGGCGGCAATGTATCCAGTGGCACCGCCGGACTCACCTTTGGCGCCACCACACTGACAGGCCAGCCCACCCTGAATTTAGGCGCCAGTACCGCGTTGACCCTTGGCGACATCACCAACGGAGGCTTCACCCCCACGGTCACGGGCGCGGGCAACTTTGCGGGCAGCGGCATCATCAGCGGCACGGGCGGCCTCCTCTTCGATTCAGGATTCACCGGTGCCGCCACGCTGAGTGCCGCCAACACCTACACCGGCGCCACCACGGTAGCCTCCGGCAGCCTGATTCTGGACTTTAGCGCCGGAGTCCCCTCCAACATCCTGAGCAGCAGCGGTTCTCTGTTCATCGGGGGGGCGACATTGCGCCTCTTTGGGAACGCCACCAGCCCAAACAGCCAGACTCTGGCGGGAATCACCTTGAACCCGGGGGCAACCTCCGTGGTTCTGGCGCCCAACGCTAACTCGCTTTTGTTCTCTCTGGGAGGCATTACCCGGACCGTAGGCAGTGCCGTGGACTTCACCCTTAGCGGCGCCTCCAGTGGGAGCAACGGGGTGGCCACCTCCACGGCGAATGTTTCCGGTATCCTGGGAGGATACGCTACGGTGGGCGGGGTTGATTTCGCCACTTTCGATGGCACAAACATCTTAGCTTTGAGTGGGCAGACGACGTTGCCGGCTTCGGGCGGGAGTGCCGCCGGAAACTATCAACTCGCCGGCGGCCTGTCGGCGAGCGGAGCGCTCAGCCTCAACTCGCTCAAACTCACCAACACCGGCAACTCCGACGTGCTTGCCCTGGGCTCCAACGCTCTGAGCTTCAGCGCCGGCGGGGGCCTCCTGTATGCGGGCGGCCAGGACAACAACTTCAGCATCACCGGCACTGGTCTCGTCGGGGCGGGGGCCTCCAATGAATTCATCGTCAACGCCGCCGGAGGGACAAATCTGACGATCGCCGCCCCGCTCATCGGAGCGGGCTCGGGCACCTTCACCAAGTCCGGCGCCGGAACCGTCACGCTTTCCTCCGCCAGTGTGTTTACGGGGGCGACAAACGTGCTTTCCGGGACACTGGCGACTAGCGCGTCCAACGTCCTTTCGGACAGCTCGGCTGTGGTCCTCTACAAGGGGGCCACACTGGCGCCGGGCGGCAACGACACGATCGGCTCGCTCACGGGCGCGGGGAATGTGGCCTTGGGCGGGTACAGACTCAGCGTCGGCGGCGACAACTCGACACCGGCGGCCTTCAGCGGGTTGATCTCTGGAACGGGCAACCTCGGGAAGGTGGGCTCCGGGGATTTGGTCTTGAGCGGGAACAACAGCTTTACGGGCGATGTGGTGGTGAACTCCGGGGTGTTCGTGCTCAGCGGCAGCGGAGCGCTGGCGGCGTCCCCCAACATGGTGGCGGTCAACAGCGCCAACGCGGCGGGTTTTTCGGGCGGCATGTTGGTGCTCGAAGGCGGCCCCACTGGGATGACGCTTCAGCGCGGCCTCACCTTGGTGGGCAAGGGCGCCACGAGCAATCCAAGCGGCGTGGCCTTGCTCTCTTTGGGGAACAACACGATCACCGGCCCGGTGTTGATCGGGAACGCAGCCACCACCACCACCGTGGCCTCGGGATATGGAAACACCACGCTAACCGGTCCCCTCAGCCTTGGGGTTGGGCAGGTCGTGACTTTCCTTGGAAACGGGAACTTCATCCTTGCCGGCTCCATCAGCAGTTTTGAACAGTCCACCGCCAATCTGGTGAAAAACAGCTCGTCTTTGGGTTCCACGCTTTGGCTGCAGGGCGCAAACAACAGTCTTTACGATTCCGTTGTCATCAGCGGCGGGTTTGTGCGCGTCTCAGATGGCTCCGCTCTGGGTAAAAACGGAAGTTTTTCCACCAGTTTCGCGAATGTGTTGTTTGGCGGCAATGCAACCTTGGAGGTGCGCGCCGACCCGGCAACGGTCGGTTCCTTTTCGACCAAAAGCATACTGGCTCCAAATAACTTAATAGGAACGGTATTCTTGGATCGAGCCGTTGGCGGCTCAGGTCTAGGGCAAACCGTGACTTTTGGCTCCTTTAGCTTTGGCGTTGTTGGGTATAATCAGGCTCGGACCCTGGCGCTGGCCGGCCGCGACGGATACGGAATTACTCTGGGGAGCCTCGGTGCGGCCTTGTCAGTCACAGGGGGTGCCGGGAACTTTAACTTCACCAACAGCACAAACGGCCCAGTCACGCTGAGCGGGAACATCGGCATCGGGGACAATGCCTTTGCCCGCAACTTCACATTCGCAGGCAATGGGGACTCGGTATGGACTGGGAGCCTTGGTTCGAACTCGGCCAACTCTCTGGATACTTTCACGAAGTCAGGCCAGGGTCTACTGGCGTATAACGGTTCCGGCTCGTCCTTCGCAGGCGCGACCACCGTGAGCGGCGGGGCTTTGCAGATAGGAACCTTTTCGGCACTCAACACCACCTATGCCCAGAACGGAATCATCGCCTTAAACTCTGGCGCCTTGAGTTTCGCGGGCAGCAGCGGCGAGACAACGACGAAGCTCGTGAGCCTCTCAGGCACAACCGGTAATGCCCTCGTGCTGGCAAACCAAGCGGGGTCGGGTTCTTTGACGCTGTCCAACGGGATCATCACGACGGCGACAGGATCCAAGGTTTTGGTGCTTGGGGGGACCAATACCGCCGCCAACCAGATCTCGGGTCTGATCAGCGTGGGGACGGCGGGAACTTCTGCAATTTCCGTGTTCAAAACAGACCCCGGTCTTTGGGTCTACGCCCCCACAAACCTCGTGCTCGCCTCCACAAGCAATGCGGCAACCTCCGGGGCTTTCAGTTCGGGGACGATTTTCATGTCCTCCACCGCCGGTATCGTCGTCGGTGGCACCGTGAGCGGCGTTGGGATACCAGCCGGAGCCGTCGTCACGTCGGTGAGCGCTGGCTCCATCCTTCTTTCCGGCACCCTCACAAGCGCGCTTACCAGTGGCACCCTGTTGAGCTTCGGCTCGCTTTCGGGCTTTGGGGGCAACCTGACACTCGCCGCTGGGACAATGCGCCTGCAGGCCATTTCCGGAACCAGCGACATTCTTGCCAGCACCACCGGAATTCTTTTCCAAACGGATGCCCTCGCGCCAGGTTTCGGCCGCCAGAGCGCCGGCGGTCGCTTGGAGTACGCGGCTTTTTCGAGTAGTTTGGAGGCCGCAGGTTCGTTGACCGTCTCCGCCGGAGCCGGGGTGATCGCCCTCACCAATGGCGGAACCTTCCAGCTAGCGGGTCTGGCCGCAGCGCGTTCCGCCGGAGCTACGGCCGATTTCCAGCCCGGTTCGGGAACCATCCTTTTCGCGGGCACCACGGGCCTGCTCACCAATGGGATCCTGGGAGGCTGGGCCACCTACAATGGCACGAGTTTCGCCGGCACGCTTGCCGGAGGCACCCTGACCTCCGCAACGACAACGCCGTTTGTGGTGACAGGCACTGTGGCGACTACGAATTATGAACTCGCAGGTGGCTCAGTCAGCGCAGCGCCTCTCAGCGTCAATTCCCTTAAAATCACCGACTCCGGGATACTCACCCTAGGCGGGACGCTCACCCTGACCTCCGGCGGCCTCCTCTTTGACAACAGCACCGGCCCCTACACCATCACCAACAACGGCACCACGACCAACTCGCTGGGCGCCGCCACCGAACTCATCGTCACCACCAATGGGACCACCCCGACAAACGCGCTGACCCTCAGCGCCCTGATCGGTTCAGGCTCCGCCTCCCTCACCAAGGCGGGCAACGGCCTTCTGGTGCTGAGCGGCACCAACACCTACACCGGTAACACGACCATCAACCAAGGCACCCTGCGCCTTAGCGGCGGTACCGCAACGTTGGGGGTTCCCGCTGCGGGTGCGTTTGCTGCGATCCGCCAAGACGGCGTCCTCGATCTAAACGGCGCCGGGGTCAACACGCTTCTTTACACAGGCGGCGGCAGTCTCTCCCTCATCACTCTGGGCGTGCTGCAAGGGGCGGGTCTGCTTAACAATGGGAGCGCCTCGGCTACCGCGGTTTCCTTGGGGGCGAGCGGCGCCACTGCCAGCGGCGTGTTTTCCGGGGTGATTTCAAACACCGGCGGCGGCGCTCTGACCGTGGTGCGCAATGGTGCTTCCGGGACCGAAACGCTCATCGGCCTGAATACTTACACGGGGCCCACAATTTTGAGCGGCGGCGGGACCCTGTCCGTCAATTCCCTGGCGAATGGCGGCGTTGCCAGTTCGATCGGTGCCTCCTCCAATGCGGCCGCCAACCTCGTGTTTAACGGCGGCGTCCTCCAATACACCGGTTCCAACGCGAGCTTCGTCCAGTTCACCCAGACGCCCTCGGTGTCCATCGACCGTCTCTTTACCCTCGCGGGGAGCGGCACCATCGACTCGTCCGGAAACTTCGGGAGCAATGCACTCGCCACGGTGACCCAAAATAACGCGGCTCTGGTGTTCAACAACGCGGGTGCGCTGGCCTTCGCGGGCACGGGCGCACGCACGCTCACCCTCACTGGGAATTCCACGGGGGATAACGAAATCAAACTGGCCATGGGCGACCTCGCTGCCGGTTCACTCCTGTCGGTCATGAAAACCGGGGGAGGGCAGTGGCTGTTGGGCGGCTCAAACACGTACTCCGGCACCACCACAGTCAGCGCTGGGATCCTGCAGGCGCAGGACGGCACGGGGCTTTCGCCCAATTCCAACCTGCTCCTCAATGGCGGCACTTTCCAAAGTAACGGCACCTTCAGCAGGCCTTTGGGGGGCGGCGCGGGGCAGGTTCAGTTCGGAGTTTCCGGCGGCGGGTTCGCCGCCTCGGGCACAAAACTCACCGTCAACTTGGGCAACGGAGCGACTCTGAGCTTGGGTGAGGGTTACACCCCAAACAGTACTCTCATATTGAACTCCACCACGGCGCCAGGGGATGTGGAGCTCTTAAACCCCATCAACCTGGGCCTGGCCGCCCGCACGATCTTTGTGGATGACAACCCCAACACGGGGCTCGATTTCGCCACCGTCAGCGGCGTCATCAGTGGCGGCACCTCGGGGTTGGTATCGCTGAGCAAAACGGGCGCCGGCAATCTGATTTTGAGCGGCGCGAACACGTACACGGGAGCCACGCAGGTTCTGGCAGGAGCGATGATTGTGCGAACGCTGGGTGCGGCGGGGGCCACATCCAGCAACCTCGGGACCAACGTGGGGGGAGGCGCCCTGCTGCTGGGGAACACCACCACGGGGGCGAGCCTGTACTACGTGGGGTCGGGGGAAACCACCACTCGGCCGGTGGCCCTTTATTCCACCACGGGCGCGATCACCTTGGATGCGAGCGGTTCCGGGGCGCTGGTGCTGGGTAATCTCTCCAATTTTGTCGCCGGGGCGAAAACGCTCACCCTGCGCGGGCTCAACACGGACAACAACATGATCACCAGCACGCTGGCCGACAATGGCGGGGCATTGTCGGTGACGAAGTCCGATGGCGGCGTTTGGGTGCTGGCGCCGAGGGTGCAGAATACGTTTACGGGTGTATTGAATGTCAATGGCGGGATGTTGGGGTTGAATGCCAATGGCATCGGCTCCGCGAGTTCCGTCTCGGTCAATGCTGGCGGTGTTTTCGCGTACGGCGGGCCGCTTACGACAGGCGCTGGGTTTACGATCCTTAGTAATACGACCGCCGTGTTTGCCGGCGCGAACAACATCACATTAACCAGCGTTATTAATGGACAGAATGCTAACAACACCAATGCAATAACCATGAATAACTCCATGGAAAACGGGGCGATATTAACCATAGGCGGCATTACCAACCTCGAAACTTCAGGGAACAACAAAACCTTTAATATCCGCGGTTACGGATCAACGGTGATTGCGGGAACTCTTTCGAATGTCAGCACCGCCAGCCTCAATTACAACATCGCTCTCGCTAACTCTGCATCGCTGACGCTGAGTGGACAAAGCCCGTTCACTGCCGGGTCAACCATGTTCTCCCAGGGGGTGTTGATTTTCAACAACCCCAATGTCACTGCGGCCGCGAGTGTCCTAGGTGCTTCCAACGTCCCTTTCACCTTTAGCGGTGGCGAACTGCGCTCCAACTACGCCATGACGGGCGCCAGCGCCCTGCTCAACCCCGTGACGCTGGGCGGCGATCCCGCCATCGTCTCAGGCACAAGCAGCATCGAGTTTGCGGGCCTCCTCACCGGCGGCGGCAAAATCCTCCAGAACGATCTGGGCAGCGGTTCACTGATCCTCTCCGGTTCCTTGAACTTCGCCTCCACATCCTTTTTCCAGGGTGCCTCCAACACGCTTGTCAGCGGCACGATTTACGGCGCGGGTGGGCCGACCTTCCAAGGGACAGGCACCCTTTCTCTGACGGGCGCAAACAGCTTTACAGGCGCCCTCACGGTCAATCGGGGTCTCGTCACTCTCAGTGGTGTCTCGGGCGGTGCGGTGAAGACCGCCAGCGGGGTGACTCTCTATGCGGGCGGTACACTGCGCTTGGATGACAGCGGTGGTTTAAATGCAGCCGGTCGCCTGGGTTCGGGGACGCTCCTTACCAGCACCGGCGGATTATTGGACCTCACTGCCAACAGCGGCTCGATCTCTTTAGGAAGCCTGACAGCCAATCAGGCGCCTGCGTTGCTCAAGATGACTGGCGCTGGAACCTTGTCCTTAACCGGTCTCACCCTTTCGAACCCAGGGTCCTCTTTGGATCTCGGTGCAGTCACAGGATTGGGCACGACCAACAACGTCCTGATTTCCGCGGGCAGCGCCGGGTTGACGGTCTTAAACAACATTGTGCCGCGGGTGATAATTCCAGGCTGGCTTGCCACTTATGATCCAGTGGCTGGGTTCACCGCCTTTACGGGATACTCGGCCACTCCGCTGGACCGCCTGCTTTACACGGACACCGGCACCATCACCGATGGAACGGTTCTGAGTGCGGCCCGGTCGGTGAACGCGTTGCGTCTGGCTTCAGGCTCGGTGACTGGCGTTTCCCAGTCTCTGACCCTGGTTAGCGGGGCCTTGCTAGCCACGGGCGGCAGTAGCACGCTTACCTTGGCCCAGTTGAATACAGGCTCCCTGCCGATGTACGCGAATGTGGCGGCAAGTGCGACTTTGAATCTCAATACAACCCTGACGAGCAGCGGCGGGTTGGTCAAAGTCCAAGAAGGTCGATTGAACCTGAATGCACAGAGCTTTGTGACGAACGAGACGGTGGTGGCTGCAGGCACGCTGGTGTTAAACGGCGGTCTCAATACCCTCCAGCCCGGGCAGACATTGCGTGTGGGTTTGGGGGCAACGCTGGATCTTGCGGGCAATACTCAGTACGTGGCTGCATTCAGCTCTCCAGGTCTCCTGCCGGGGACTGGAGGGACTGTCCTTTCCACCGGGGGCAATGGAATGCTGGTTTCGAGCGGGGGCGGAACTTTCGCGGGTCAACTCACCGGCAGCCTTGGTTTCGCCATGCTCGGTGCAACGGCGACCACTCTCGAAAGCGCCCAGACTTACACCGGTGTGACCGTCCGTTCGGGAGCCACCCTCACGCTGCGCGATGAAGCCACACTCCTGAACACCTCCGGCATCGAACTAAACTCCGGCGGTCTTAACTTGGACAACAACGCGTCCCTGCAATTGCAAAATAACAACAACCGGGTCAGTGACACCGCCCCCATCACGCTCCGCACTGGTGCAATCACGCTCATTGGCCGCGCGAAGGCCGACGCCACCGAAACGCTGGGGGCCGTCAATCTGGCCATGGGCGCCAATACCGTTACGGTTACGGCAACTCCGGGGACTGGAGCGATGTATGACTCCGCTGAACTCACGCTCGCCAGCCTTACTCGCAATGCGGGGGCCACCGTGAACTTCGTGACAGCGAACCTTGGCCAGCAGGGCAACGTCGGCCGCCTCTTTCTCAAGCAGGATCCGACACTCGTGGCCATTGGCGTATTGGGCCCATGGGCCATTGCCAACACCACTGACTACGCCGCATACAACTCGCTGACAGGCATCGGCATCGTCGGCCAGGGCGGCTATGCCGGGTACGATGGCGCGTTTGGTTCCGGCAAGATCACCAACCTGGTTGTGACCTCCGCAGGGTTGGCGGCGGGCACCAACACCCTTGTTTCGGGAGGCACAACGGCTGCGATGTTGCGCATCGGCGGCACCTTCACAAACGACCTCGCCTTCACCACCGCCACCGACGTCCTCAATCTCGAACTGGGCGGGCTACTGCGCGACAACAATAACGCGACTACCCTCGGTACAGTCGCCATTCCCGGGGTGCTGACGGCGGGTGGGACCGCATCCAGCGGAGTGCGCGAACTGGTGGTCTACAATCCACTGAACACGCTCACCATCAACGCGGTGATCAAAGACCTCAGTCAGCTCACCGGCACCGGCAGCGCCTCGCTGGCCTTCGTCAAATCGGGCGCTGGCACCGTTTTGCTGACTGGAACAAACACCTACACCGGCGGCACCACGGTGTCCCAGGGCAGCCTCACCCTTGGCGGCACCGCAGGCGCCATCGTCATTCCCGGCGGCGGGCTGACCATCACCAACGCCACGGTGACCCTATCCACTAATCCAGGCCAGATCGCCTCTTCGAATGCGGTCACCCTCAACAACACCGCCGTCCTCACTCTGGTGGGCTCCAACACGCTGGTCAGTATCGCCATCAATAACTACGGCGGTACTGCGGCCCCCACGCTCACGCTCGGCGGCACACTCACGCTGACGGATCCGACCCCGATCACTGTCACTTCGCAGGACGCCGCTTTTGTGCCGGTGATCCAGACAGGCTCACTTGTCCTCGCCTCGGGCTCCAATACGTTTTCGATCGGTGCACTCCAAATCAACGGCAGCACCTACACCCAGACGGCCGCTTCCTTGAATATCAGCGGAACCATCACCGGGTCGGGGGTCTCCATTTTGAAAAACGGCGCCGGTGTTCTCCAGCTTAGCAGCGGCTCAAGCAACTTTGCCGGTGGCCTGACGGTGAGGGAGGGCGCTTTGGCCGTGGGGGGAAGCACCAGCATGACCTCCTCCACTTGGTACACTGCCGGAGGGGGTCTGAATTCCTCCGCGTCCACATTCACCGGACCGGTGGGCTCGGGCACCCTGATGCTCGGAGCTGATGCCCGTCTCCTGGTGGATGATGGTCAAAATCGGGTGCTTGTGAATCCCGTTGTGTTCCAGGGAAACACCCTCACCTTTGATAAACTTACGGGCACCGGCTCTTCCTCCCTGACGCTTAGCGGGGCAATCTCCTACGCCGCCGGAGCGCTGACTCTGGGCATTCCGAATCCAAGCATGACCGCCAACCTGACTGGACAAACCTCCATGAGCGGCGTCACCTCGATCACAAAGACTGGACTGGGCAGTCTGGGTCTGAATCTCAATGGCCTCGGTGCCTCTGCGCCGATCACCATCAATGGCGGCACCAACCTCTCCCTGTATACGGACGGTGACGGCACCGGCACGGCGAACCACATCGTTTTGGGGGCGGTCAGTTATTATTCGACGCTTTTGTCTACAACGGGCACCGCCATTGCACCCGCGCTCACGATCGGACGCTCGTTGAACGTGCAAACACAACTTTTCAACCAGGCTGTGAATAAAACCTTCGCCCCAACGTCCTTCACGGCTCCGGGCCTGGCTTACGGGTTGAACCTCACCAACAGAAACGGGTACGGCCTGCGGCTCTCCGATGCGATCGCCCTCGCCAGTATCAACGGGATGGCGGGTGGAACATTCACTGTGAGTGCGGTGTCTCCGTCCGACGTGGTTCAGGGGCTGACCTTGAGCGGCGTCCTTTCCGGGGGGGCAACCGCCGCGGGAAGCGTGGCGTTGACCAAGGCCGGTGCTGGCGCGCTGGTGCTCTCGGGCACGAGCAATACCTTTGGCGGAACCAATACCATCGTCGACATCCTTGCCGGGATACTGCAGACCGGCACCCAGTCGGCGTTGGGCGCCTCCGGCACGGTGCGCATCAGCACCAACAGCACGACTCAGGGGTTGCGTGCTGCGGGCACCTTCACTCTGGACAAGCAGATCCTGCTAAACGGCGGGAACTCCGGCATCGACGTGACGGCTGGCAACACCCTCACGCTCGGAACTCTCTTTGCTTTTGCTGCCGCGACGAATGCCATCCAGAAAAACGACAATGGCGTCTTGGTGCTCAACGCCGACAACTCAGCCGCTTGGGCTGGCACGCTCACCATCAGCGCGGGCGCGGTGCGCGTCTCCAATGCGGGCGCCCTCGGTTTGAGCACTGCCAATACAGTGGTGAGCAACAACGTGGGTGCCTCGTTGCAACTGAATCTAGCCGGCGGCACCCTTGCGAGCGAACCTCTGAGCCTGAGCAACAGCGGTATCAACAACGCCGGGGCCTTGGAGGCCGTTTCCAGCGGGGTGGTGGCCGGTTCAATCACGTTGGCAAGTGCCGCAACGATCGGAGCGGACGCTGGTGCGGCGCTCACGCTCTCCGGCTCGCTCACCGGTGCAAATGCGCTCGCCATCGCCGGAGCGGGGACGATCTTTTTGACGGGAACGCTTTCCGGCCCCACAAGCCTGACGAACATTGGGAGCGGGGCGCTCAATTTGCTCTCCGCAAACACGGCGTTCATCAGCACGATCACGGTCAACGCCGGCTCTTTCCTTCTCAGCAGCAGCGGCTCCTTGGGAGCCTCCGGCGCGATCACGGTGCAACCCGGGGCCAGCCTGGTGCTGGACAACACCGTGAACAACCAGACGCGTTTGGGCGGGAACCGCCCGCTCACCCTCGCCGGCAACCTGCTCGTCAACGGTCTCGCAGGCGCGACAACGGCGGAAACACTGAGCAGCGGGTTGACGCTCACTTCCGGAAATTCTGTGTTTACTCTGAGAGCGGATGCCACGGGGCAGACGAATTTGACGTTCGGAAGCATCACTTCCGTGGGAGTGGGTGCGACGACGCTTTTGCGCGGCACCAGCCTGGGCTTGGGGTCCCTTGCTGCGGGGACTGCGAGCTTCCAGACGACCACGGGAGTGACCTTTGTGGGGAGCGGCACCGGAGCCACCGGAGCCACGAACAAGGGCATTCTGCCGTGGATGCTGGTGGATCCCTCCGTCACCGGCGTGGGGATGTCTTTTGCAACGGCTAACAGTCTGGCGGGCTCGACGGGCGCCGCCGCCACGATTTTACGGCCGTTGAGTGCGAGCGAAACGGTGACGGCGCTGACCGCTGGAACGCTTAACGTCGTGCTCTCGACGGGGACGACGCAGACCAGTTCGCTGGTAGTGAATTCATTGACTCTGGCCAATGGAGGCTCTGTGACGCTGAGCCCGCTGCAGACGTTGACGATTTCCAGCGGGGGGCTGCTTTTGCAGCAGGGCAACAACGGCATCAACGGCGGGTTCTTGAGCGCCTCCACCGGAACCTTGTACGTCTTTACCCCGACGGCAACCTCGTCCATCCAGACGATCAGCAGCATTTTGACCGGGTCCGGAGGTTTGACGAAGTCGGGAGCAGGCACCCTGGTGTTGAGTTCCCTTTTTGATGGCTACAGCGCGTTCTCCGCCAACCAGTTGACGGGCACAACAACCATCAACGAAGGGACTCTGAGACTTGGGGCTGGCAATGCGTTGGGGATTACGGCGCCACAGGCGCTGGTGGTGAATGCGGGCGGCATCAATGGACTGGGAGGAACGCTGGACCTCAATGGCAATTTCCTGGTGATATCGACTCTCGGCAGCCAGGGCGCGGCAGCGGCGGCCGGCACGAAAGGGGGGCAGATTCTCTCCACCACCTCTGGCGGTGTTCTTGTGACAAGCACAGCGACTGCGGGAGCTTTTGCCGGTTCGATTTCCGGCTCGCTGAGCTTTGCCAAATCCAACACCTCGACGCTCTCGCTGCTTGGAGCCAATGGGTTCACGGGAACCACCGAGATCAACGGGGGGACGCTGTTGTTAAAGGACTATGGGACGCTCTCGAGCACGAGCGCGATTGCGTTGAACTATGCGGCGTTGACGTTGGATAATGCAGGCCTCGTGGATCTGGCTGATCGCGTCAACAACGCCGCGATGACTTTGCGCGGCGGCGCGCTGACGTTTCTGGGACGGGCGCAGACGAACTCCCGCGAGAGTTTGGGGGCGCTCATCCTGGCCGCCGGCCTCTCCACGATCACGGTCACCCCGGGCGGCACCGGCATCAATTCTGCCGACCTTACCTTCGCCAGCCTTTCCCAGACATCGGGAGCGATGGTGAACTTTGCAACGTCCACTTTGGGGCTCATCGGTAGCAATGCGCGCATCAATATCAGTGAGGAGCCGACCCTCATTAACAACATCCTCCCATGGGCGGTGGTGGGTGGCTCGGAGTTCGCTAGTTATCTCCCTTATGCCTCGTCCAATAGTGTTTCCGTTGGTGGCATCGGCGCCTTGTCGCAGGTGGGCTTCGCTGGTTATTCCCAGAGTCTGACCAGCACCTTTTCCGGGGTGCAGTCCTCCGCCAGTTCCAACCTCAAAGTCACAGGGTTCACAGGCACCGTTTCCACGGGCAGTTCCGCTCTCAATCTGAACTCGCTGAACTTGGTGGCAATCGCCGCAGGGACGCTCGCCTTCGCGTCTCCCACAGACACCCTCAACCTGACCTCTGGCGGCCTGTTGCGCAGCGGAAACTTTGCAGGCTCCATTGGTGCTACGGCTGGTAGTGGGGTGCTCACGACAGGAGGCGCCGGCAGCTCGGTGCCGCTCTTCATCTACAACAACCAGAGTACGCTCAGTATCAACTCCAGCATCGTTACCAACCCGAATGGTGGAGCGCTGCAATTGGTTTTGGCAGGCGCCGGTACTTTTAATCTCGGCAGTGGCTCTAATGCTTACTCGGGGGGAACGGTCCTTGACGGGGTCACGCTCGCGCTAAACAACGCCGCCAATACGGTGGTTATTCCTGCGGGCGGCCTGACGCTCAACGCCGCGACGCTGACGCAGACGGTGGGCGCGAATCAGATCAACGCCGCCAATGCCGTCACACTAAATGGAGCCTCCACGCTGACTCTTTTCGGAGCCAACGCGCTAGTGGGGCTAACCATTAACAACAACGCCGGCGCCACCGCACCCACTGTGACGACAGGCGGCGTGTTAACCCTCAATGGTAGTTTGACTGCGACGAGTTCCAATGTTGCAAGCACATCCACCCTCTCTGGCACCCTGGACTTTGCGGGGCTTTCGCAGGCGATATCGGTCAGCCCCATCGCGGTGAATGGAGTTTCAGTCTCGCCCCGCGCTGTGACATTGTCTCTAGGGGCGGTCCTTCAAAACGGCACGCTGAATGTATCCGGTGGCGGCGTATTGCTTCTGAGCGGCGCCAACACGTTCAGCGGAGGGCTAAATGTCATGGGAGGGGTGTTACAGGCAGGGAACGATGCGGCATTTGGCTCGGGGCAGGTAACCGCCAGCGGGGTGACGATTTCAAGCGACTCGACAACGGCGCGTTCGCTTGGCAACGCGCTTTCACTTTCCGGCGCATTGACCCTTGGAGATGCCGCCAACACCGGAACGCTCATCTTCGGTGGGAACACCACGCTGACGGCGCCGGTGACCCTGAGCGTCGCGAGCGCTGTGAATTTTGCGGGGTCTGTGAGTGGCAGTGGGTTTAGTCTGAGCAAGAGCGGAGCCGGTGCCTTGAGCTTGAGTGGGACCAATACCTTTAGCGGGGGAGTGAATCTCACGGGTGGGCAGATCAACATCAACAGCCCCACGGCGCTTGGGGCCGCGGGCGGGGTGTTTGCGCTCAGCGGGACTCCAACGCTCGACAATACCTCCGGTGGCGCGATCACGCTCGTAAATAACAACGCGCAGACATGGGGGGGCAGCTTTACCTTTATTGGAAGCAATGCGTTGAACTTGGGGACTGGGGCGGTGACGCTGAATGCCAGTCCGATCGTCACGGTCAGCGCAAGTACGCTGACCGTTGGGGGCGTGATTTCAGGAGATTACGGTCTGACGAAATCGGGTGGGGGGATGCTGGTGCTCTCCGGCACCAACACGTATACCGGACTGACGAGTGTATCTGCGGGAACACTCGCCCTTACCCAAAGCAGAGCTTTGCCCGGCTACAATACTCTGAACAATGTCACGGTTTCCGGGGGCGCAATGTTGCTTCTGAATTTCGGAGGAGCTTTGGACTGGACGGAGGCGCAGATTTCCCAGCTTTTGAGCAATGTCGCCTTTGCTTCGGGATTCGGTTTCGGACTCGATACCGCCAATAGCGACGCCACTTTCGGGATGGCGCTTCCCCTTGCCAACACCTTCGCCAAGTACGGCAGCAACCCCCTGACCATCACCAGCGTCGGCACCAACAGTGGAGCGACCCAGGTGTACGCAGGCTCGCTCATTCTTGGGCCCGGCGCGCTCTTGCTCGACAACTCCAGCGTCTACGTGGCCCCGGGAGCAACGTTGGCGTTGGATGGTATCCGGACGTTGGGATCCCTTTCGGGCGGGGGCGTTGTCGCTTCAGCAGGTACGCTGCTGATGATCGGGAACGACGGCACCTCTCCCGGCGCCTTCACCGGGACGATCGCCGGCCCTAGCAATGTCACCAAGATTGGCACAGGGGCCCTTGTTCTCGGCGGAAACAATACGTTCACCGGGCAGTTGACAGCGCTCAACGGGGTGCTGGTGGCCCGCAGCAACGAGGCACTCGGGGGGGGCGCCTCGTCCGTGTCCATCGGAGGGGATGGTAATACCTACGGTGCCACGCTCGAAATTGCCGCCAACGATCCGAATGCGGGCGCCACGATTGCAAAGAACCTGTTCCTCTCTGGTCAGGGCTGGGGTACATCGAATGTCTTGATGCCCCAATTCGCCTTCAAGGGGCTGGGAGCGCTGATGAGCATTGGGAACAACGTGCTGTCAGGCTCCCTCAGTACGTCCGCGACAACCTCCACGTATTTCAGCTCCAACGCGGGGATGCTGACGATTTCTGGCACGCTCAACCTCGGGGCAGGGCAGGGGGCCTATTTCGGTTACGGGTTCGGGAACGTCACGATTACCGGCCCCATCGCGGCCACGACGGCAGGACTGTTTAAGACCGGCAATGGCTCCCAAACTTCGACGCTGATTCTGACAAATCCCAACAATGCCTACAGTGGAAACATTCAACTCCTATCAGGCTTCGTTCGGGTTTCCAACGGTGGCGCCCTCGGTACCAGTGTGGCTGCGAACGCGTTGGAATATAATACTAATACGGGCGTGCTTGAAATCCGCACCGAGGGCGCGGACGTGACTACATTCAGCGCCAAGAACATCAGCACTAATTATGGCAACGGAACGGTTTTTGGGGACCGCCTGGTGGGCGGCACGGGGCTGAACCAGAACATTACCATGGGCCTGTTCACGTTCGGTGCGCCCGGCCGGTTTTTCACATTCTCCGGTCGTGACGGCTACGGTCTTACCATTGGCAGTTTGGGGGCGACGAGTGGAGGAAACGGAAACAATAACAGTTACTTCTACAACTCGGCTAACGGAGTGTTCACCATCAATAGCAACGTCCAGATTGGAAACAATGACGTCACGCGGTACCTGGTTTTCAGTCAGAACGGCGACACCATCATGAACGGCAGCCTCCTGAGCGTGACGACAAACCCCATCTTTTTGGACGCCCTGCAGAAGAATGGCACGGGCCAGTTGATCTTGAACAACAAAGGCTCAAATTACACAGGCATGACGGAGGTCAAAGGCGGGGTGCTTCAAATCGGCACTTTCGCAGCGATCAACAATGCCGCAGCGCAAAATGGCCCGATTGTCCTCAACAGTGGAGCGTTAAACTATGTGGGAGGGGGTGGCGAGAGCACGCCGAAGTTTGTGAACTTGAACTCCACCGGGAGCGGTATGATTCTGGCCAACCAAGGCGCCTCACAGCCTCTCGTATTTTCGAGCGGCGCAGGAGGAAACGCGACCGGCGCCAAAAGCCTCGTGCTTGGGGGAACCAGCACGGCGCTGAATCTCTTTTCCGGTCTCATCACGGATACGCTCGGAGTCACCAGTCTTTTCAAAGCGGAGACCGGTACCTGGGTCTACGCGCCTTCGATCACCTCGGCTGGCTCGGTTTCAGGCACGGTCAGTTCAGGTCCCGCATATTCCAACGTCTTGGTGGTGGGGACAACTACGGCTGCCGGGATCGTGGTGGGGATGCCGGTGTCTGGCGGCGGTAATATTCCAGGCGGTACTGTCGTCAATGCGATCAGCGCAGGAAGCGTCTGGCTCTCGAACAACATCGGCGCCGCTATCGTTACCACCGGAACAGCCGTCACGTTTGGCTCGCTCACCAGTTTTTCAGGCAGTTTGACGTTGGCCGCGGGCACGATGCGGTTTCAAGCCACCTCTGCTGCGAGCGACCTTCTGGCGGGCACTGCCCAAGTCATTTTCAACAGCGATATTGCCGCACCTGGTTTGGGCCGCCAAACAGCGGGGGGGCGCTTTGAATACGCGGCATTCAGTGCCTCCGGTCTTGAAACGAGCGGCTCGCTAACAGCGACGGCTGGGGCCGGTGTGCTTGCTTTGACCAATGGCGGCACCCTCTCCCTTGCCGGCCTTGGCACGCGCTCCGCGGGCGCGACCGTTGATTTTCAGCCGGGCACGGGGCTTATCCAATTCGGGACCGCAACGATGACAAACGGGATCCTCGGCTGGGCGACGTACAACGGCTTGGATTTTGCCGGCACCCTTGCGGGCGGTACCCTCGCCGCCGGCAATACCCTCGCCGCCTACACGCCGCTGCCTGTTTCGGGTGGTGCTTCCACGGCCACCTATTTGCTCTCGGGTGACACCAGCACCACCGCCGCGCAAACGATCAATGCTCTTAAAATCACCGGCTTCGGCACCCTGACTCTGGGGGGTGCCCTGACCTTGTCGGCGGGCGGTGTGCTCTTTGACAACTCCAACGGCTCCTTCACGATCGCAAACAATGGCACTCCGACGTATACGCTGGGAGCCGCGTCCGAATTGGTGGTCACCATCGGAGGCGCCGCATCTACAAACGCGCTTACCATCAACGCCGCCATTGGCTCGGGAGCCGCGTCCCTGACCAAGGCGGGCTCCGGTCTGCTCGTGCTTGGCGGCCCCAACAGCTATACAGGCAACACGGTCGTCAACTCCGGGACCCTCCGTTTGAGCGGTGCCACTGCCACGCTCGGAGCGCCGATCGCCGCCACCCTTGTGCAGGTGCGGCAGGACGGCTTGCTGGACGTCAATGCCGCAGGGCCGAGTCCTTCGCTCTACACGGGTGGCCCGGCCGGACCGCTTGTTACGTTTGGCGTCTTGCAGGGCGCCGGCATCGTGGATAACAGCAATGCCTCCACGGCTTATTTTTCGTTGGGTTCGAGCGTGGCAACCGCGTCCGGGGTGTTCGCGGGTGTGATCCGTAACACGGGCGGAACGCTTGGGGTTGTACGTAACGGCGTTTCGGGCACGGAGTATTTGTTTGGTCTGAACACGTACACGGGTCCTACGGTACTCAGCGGAGCCGCAATCTTGGGGGTGAACGTTTTGGCCAATGGGGGTGTCGCAAGTTCTATCGGTGCGTCCAGCAGCGCTGCCTCAAACCTCGTCTTTAATGGCGGCATCCTGCTGTACACGGGAGCTAACGCGGTATTTTCGCAATTCACGCAAACCCCCTCTGTGGCCATTGACCGTCTATTTACCTTCGCTGGGAACGGAACGATTGACAGTTCCGGCCAGTATGGAAATTCGGTGCTGGCGGCCGGCGCGCAAAACAACGCCGCTCTCGTCTTCACGGGCAGTGTGGGCGGGGTTGCGGGGGCCGGTACTGTTGCCTTCGCTGGCAGCGGGGCGCGTACTCTGACGCTGCAGGGCAACTCCACGGGCGATAACGAAATGGGGATTCGACTCGTAAACAATCCCAATGCGAATGAGGCGCTTTCGGTGACAAAAACAGGGGCCGGGCTCTGGCTTTTGAGCAATCCAAATAACGCGTATAGCGGCACTACCACAATCACGTCCGGCCAATTGCGCGCCAATTACAACGGGCTGGTGACGCTGCCAGGCACCAGTAACTTGAACCTCGCGGGTGGTGTTCTGGAGTCCTCTGGCACGTTTAATCGGGCGGTCGGGACGGGGCCTGGCCAAGTGCAGTGGACCAACAGCGGCGGGTTTGCCGGGGCGGAATCCAAGTTGACGGTGTCGCTTGGAAACGGCTTCGCACTCACCTGGGGGAGCGGCGGATTTGTGACGACTGGAAACCTTGTTTTGAATGCGACCAGCGCGTTGTCCCCCGTCGAGTTCAGCAACAATATGGATCTCGGAGGTGTTACGAGAACGGTTCTTATCGAGGACAATCTCACTACGACCACCGATTATGGCATCCTCTCCGGGGTCCTGAGCGGCGCAGGCGGCGGGCTGACTGTGAACAAGGGAACAAACCCCGGGCTGCTCTACATCACAGGCGCAAACACCTATACGGGCCCAACGACGCTTACAGCGGGCAACGTGGCGGTGACTTCCATTGGGGCGGCCGGCGCGACGGCGAGCAACTTTGGGACGAATGTCGGGGGAGGAACGCTGAATCTCGGTGGTGCTACCGTATTGTATTACGGCGCGGGGGAAACAGTGACGCGACCGATTAACGTTACGACCAGCAGCACGATTGAATCCAACGGGAGCGGCCCGTTGAATATTACTTCTTACGCAGGGACGGCGGGACAGGCGTTAACGCTTAGTGGAGTCAACACAGAGGCGAACCAGATTTCCGCGATCCTTAGTGGCAACCTGCCCATTAGTAAGAGCGGTACGGGTTTCTGGGCGCTCACTGGGAATAACTCCGGGCTTTCAGCCTCCATATCACTTGGCGGAGGTGTGCTTGGCATTGGGAACAACAACGCTCTTGGGTCGGGCGCGTTTCAACCCCAGAATGCCTCCGTAATGGCGCTTGCCGGCGACCTCACCCTGTCCAATGCGTGGACACAGGCGCAAGGAACGACCACGAACGTGGTGGGAAACTACTCTATCACGGTGAATGGAGCGTTGAGTAATTCTACGACAAATGGTTATGGGATTGGAAACTATTTGCCCGCCGGAAAAACACTGACCTTCGCCTCCACTGTTTCCCAGGGGAATGAGTCCAGCAGTCGTACCTTGACCTTGGGGGGCTCCGGCACGACCGTTTTGACTGGGGTGATCCAAGACAATACAGGTGCATTTAATCTCACTATCAATGCGGCTGCCAACGTCCAGTACGGCCCTGGCCTCGTGAAGATCGGAGGGAGTTCGCCGAACACTTTTACTGGCGGAATTCGGTTAACCTCCGGCGTACTGCAGTTAGATAAAATAGGATCGCTCAACCCAGCTGGAACTGGAGCCTTTCAATTCTATGGGACGACGGGTTTTCTGCAAAGCACAGCGCCCATGACTGGAGCTTCCAAGCTGACGAATGCCGTTGCATTTGGAAGCGGTATCACGGCATCGATCAGCGTGATTCAAGGAGCGCAGGACGTTGAATTCGGCGGCGTGGCGACGTCCAGCGCGTCGGCGACTCTTTACGTCAATAATGGAACGACAATTTTCTCTGGAAGTACTTTTGTCTTGGCCGGTAGTAGTAATTTAACGATCGCTGGGACGGGCAACACCGTTATTACGGGTGCCGTGAGCGGTGCGTCTGCAACCCTTGTAAAACAGGGAGCGGGACTGCTGACGATTGGAAGTTCCGGTTTGGGAGTGGTCAACACCTTTACTGGCGGAATCACCGTGAGTGGCGGGACTCTGGCTGCGACGTTGACTGGTGCCACTGGCAATCAGTTGGGACTGGGCGCTCTCACCCTCGGCGCCGGCTCGTTGCTTATTTCCAAAGCAGACGCCACTGGCGGCACGCAGACCTACACGAGCACGACCCTAACGGCGAACACGAGCCCTGTGCTCACGCTCAATATCACCAATGGCGGTTCGTTGACTTTGACTACCGGTGGGATCACTCGGAATACCGCCTCCACGGTCCTCTTTAACGTGGCCGGCGGGACCGTCAATACGGGGGCGAGCATTCTGGGAAACTGGGCTTTGTTAAACAACGCAAACGGGATGTTCTTTGCAGGCACGAGTGCTGCCGGCAACTTGCAGGCCGCCGGGACCACCACTTTTGCTTCGTTCACGACGACGGTGACTGGGACGGAGAACGCCACCGATGGAGCGTCCGCCGGCTTCAGCGGGATTTATACGAACACCTCCGGCGCGGCCTCACTCAATACGCTGCGTTTTAACACCACAGGCTCTGGTAGTCTGAATGTTGCCGCGGGTTCGATCCTCAACATTACCGGCACGAGCGGTGTGGGCGGCGGTATCTTGGTGACGCCAAACGTGGGTGCCAATACTTCCGCCCTCGCGGGTGGCGCGCTGACGTCCTCCGGGGGTGAGTTGATTGTCTTCCAGCAGAACACTATCGGGACGCTCAATATTTCCTCGAGGATCGAAAACTCGTTCAACTCCGGCGGAACCCCAGTGGCCGTCGCGCTCACCAAGGCAGGCAATGGCACGCTCAAACTGACCTCCACCGCGAGCGCGTACACGGGCGGCACCACCATCAATTCGGGCACGCTGCTGCTTGCCGGCGGGAACGCGATAGGGGACCGCTCCGCTGTCACTCTGGCTAACAAGCTGGGTGCGAAGTTGGATTTAGGCGGGGTGAACGAGACGATCGGCAACCTCGCCGGTGGCGGTTATTTGGGCGGCGGCACGCCCCCGGCACCGGGAACGCTCGCAAACTCGGGCGCGGCCACGGTGGGCGGCGAGGTGGCCATTGGCACGGCGACCCTCACGGTGGTGCAGAGTGGCAATAGCAACTACGATGGAGCCATTACTGGAACTGGCGCACTGATTATTCAAGGTGCGTTCCCATTGACGCCAGGGAATGGCCTGGCGATTCGTACTGCCACGAATACGTTCAGCGGCACGCTGAAGATTAATAATGCGATTGGGTATTTACAGCAGGGGACGGGCTTGCCGGCGGGTAATGCGGTCGGCAATTTCACACAGCTCGGAGCCTTAGTGATCAGCAATCTCGGTGGATTATTGATTGATCAAAACGGCACGCAGTGGGTGAACAAAATCAACGACGCTGCACCAATCACTCTCTTAAACGCAGCCACGAACACGGCCAACCAATGGCTTGGACTCACGATGCGAACGGATCAGGTAAATGTACCCACGAATGCTCTGCGGAATGAGGTGCTGGGTGCCGTCACTCTGGCTGGTGGAAATAATACGATCCGCGTTGTCGCAGAGGCTCCAAACGCCAATCCGCAGCTGACCCTCTCCAGCCTGAGCCGCACCAACAACGCGATGGTCACCATTCTGGCTAACGGTTTGGATCTTCCGCTCAGTACCACCCGGGGTGATTTGATCGTGACCACGGATGCCAATCTCAAAGGGTCCAATCTCATTGGGGGTGGCGCGCTTGTGAACGGCGATATTAATGCCAGTTCCCCCCAGATCAGCATCCTTCCCTGGGCCACGGGGCAAGCCATTACCAGCAATGCCGCCGGCCCGGTCGGCAACACCTTCGTCACCTATAGCACCCTGGCCGGTTTCGGCCGCGGGTTCCGTGCGCTCAACCTCGCCTACGAGTATGAGCAGCTCACTGCCTCCGGAGGAACGACGCCCCTGAACAACGTGCGTTACTCCGCCCAGAGCGACCTCACCCTCGCGGGCACGGGGCACACGCTGAACGCGCTGCTGATTGATTCCACCAGCACCACCACAGGATCGTTATTGACGGTCTCAGGCTCCGGGGCTTCCGACTCCCTCAACATCGCGAGCGGCGCCTTGCTGTTCACCGGTTCTGCGACTCCGCAGCCGATCAGTTTTGGAGGGTTTGGTTCCGGCATTACAAACCCAACGGGCGAATACATCATCACCCAGAACAACAGCGCCACGGGCGGGGTGTTGCTCTCCAGCCCGCTGACGAGCTCCGGCTCGCTTACGAAGTCGGGCGTTGGCCTGCTCAAGCTGTCTGCCTCGAACACCAGCCTGTCCGGAAATGTGGTTGTGAACCAGGGCATCCTCGGCCTGAATGGAGTCACGGCCATCAATAGCCGCCCCGTGGTTCTTGCGGGCGGTTACCTTGGCTTCACCATGGATGGTAATCCAAATGGGTTGGGTGCTGCCGATGTTCTGCAGGCAGGCAGCGTGCCGGTCAGCATTCTCCCCGGAGTCGACGCCGGCTTTGCCGTGGACCGTCTCGCGTTTGGGATCACTGCGAATTCCACAGGTCTGTTGCCCATCAACCAGACTCCCTTGAACAAGCTGATCCAGTTTGGCGGGACCATCAGTGGGTTGACCGATCAGGTCGTGGCGATTGCCAACAACAACGGGTACGGACTCGATCTCACGGCGGCACTGGCGCTGAGCACGAGTGTGGCCCCGACCTTTAACGTCGCTACAGCGTCCGCCTCCAACGTGACCCAGGGGCTGACCCTCTCCGGCGCCGTTTCCGGGGGGCAGGTGGGCGGGCCGGTGCTTATCAAGACAGGGCTTGGAACCATGATTCTTACGGGCAACAATTCTTTTGGCGGCTCGGGTTCCTACATGGACATCCGCGACGGCGTGCTCGGGGTATCCTCTCTAGCCGCCCTTGGAGACGCCAACAACACGATTTTTCTGAATCCTGCGACGGGTAAAACGGCGGCGTTCCGGGCCACGGGGGACATCACGATGAATACGGGCGGCATCAAGTTTGGAAGTCTCAACCTCACAGGAAACGAGACGCGCAAAATCGAAGTGGTGGACGGGAAGACCCTGACCCTGAACACGCCCTTTGACGTTTCGGCGGTCAACTGGGCGAATTTGAACAAAGGCGAGAATGGAACGCTGGTGCTCAACGCAGCCAATTCCAACTGGTTCGGATCCCTCAAAATCGATGCGGGTGCTGTGCTGCTGACCAACGGCGCAGCACTTGGCAGTGGAACCATCTATGTGCAACCGTCCTCCACGGCTCAGGGGGCTGCTCTGCTTTTGAGCGGTGGAATTACGGTGGCGAATCCCATGGTTTTAAACAACGCGGCGAACGGGGTGATTTTTTCGGGCATCAACTTCGGGGGCGCGGTAGAGAGTGTTTCCGGAGTGAACACCGTTACCGGTTTACTCACCTCAAGTTATGATCTGTCGCTAGGGGTGGATGCGGGGGCCACGTTGAACGTCAATGGCGGGATTAATAACCCAAGTTCGAGTGGTCGCTATTTCAATTTGAATGTGGCAGGGACGCTCAACTTAAACAGCGCTTACACCGTGGCTTCAAGCCCGGCTAATCAGTTTTACCAGATGAATAAATACGGGCCCGGAATCGTGAACATCACCACGGCCCAGGCTGCTAATCCGGGTAATGGCTTTACGGTTTACGGCGGCACGCTCGCTCTGATCGGCGCGGGCACGCTCGCGGGCGCCAATACGGTCCCGGCCGTGTTGAGCGCCGGCGCGACGCTGCTGGTCAACGATTCCGGCACACTCGCGGTGGCCAACCGTCTTGGAAGCCGGCCCGTTACAATCTATGGCGGGGCGTTCTCCTACGTTGCGAACGGCACTTCAGCTTCAAGCGAAACGCTCGGAGCGCTCACTCTTCCAGCCCAGGCGGCGAATAATCTGGTCTCCATGTCAAACGGCGGTTCAGCCGCAGGAACCCTTTCCTTCAGTTCCTTGACCATGGCTGCCAATAACGTCCTGGTGTTTCAGAGCGGATCAATGCTCACCTCCGCTCAAACCTCCATCCGTTTTAGCGCCGCGCCAACGCTCACCGGTTCGCTCATGGCAAGGGCCGTCGTCCGCGATGCCAGCGGACTCAATTTCGCCGGCACTCTTATCATCTCCGGAGGAACGGTCGCGATCGTGCCTTTCACCTATCCGGCGAGCGTCGGCAGTGTCAATGTGGGCCTCGGAACGCTTCTTTCGGTGGCGGGTTCCTCCGGCACCGCAGCCACGGGTTTCAACGCCCTTGATACCACCTCGATCAACTACAATCTGAAGCTCACAGGGACCTCCACGGATGAGGCCAGTCCGGGACTCCCCGGGAAGTCTTTAAACTCGCTCTTGCTCGCGGGCACGGGGGCTGCCGTTGGATTGAATTTTGCGGCCGCGGGCGGCTTAGCCTTGAACGTCGTCTCGGGGAATCTCCTGGTGAGCGGCGGCACTAATGCGACGATCGGGAACGCTTTTCTGGCTGCTGGAGGAAGCGCTCCGGTGATCACGGCTCCTGGCGAATTCACGTTCTTCACGGACGCCGGTTCGAATTTGACGATAAATGCGGCGATTGTAGGGACTAATGTGAACAAAGCCCTGGAGGGGAATCTCTCCTTTGCTTCGAAACAATACTTTGCAACTGCCAATAACCAGTACTTGACCTTGGCGGGAGGCACGACCGTTTTGGCCGCCGGCACCAATACACTCTGGCCGGGCGTGGGCACAGGGACGTTAGGTCAGTACCTCTTGGTTGCCCCAGGCGCCAAACTTGATCTCAACGGCAATAGCCAGATGGTTGGTCTTCTCAGAAGCCCATCCAATGCCAGTGTTCCAGGGACCGCGGGAGTCGTCTATTCCGGGACTCCCGCCACCTTTGTCGATGCTGGATTCAATAATGACTCCTGGGGCGGAAACATCTCCGGGCAGATCAGTTTCAACAAAACCGGCAGCGCGACACTCACCCTTTTTTCGCCCAACACGTATGCGGGTGCCACGCTGATCAACTACGGCGGGCTGACCCTCACGGATTTTGCGACCCTGCCCAATACGTCCTCCCTCGAGCTCAACTACGCCGCGCTCACCCTGAC
Source organism: Chthoniobacteraceae bacterium (assembly GCA_947479475.1). Taxonomy (GTDB): domain Bacteria; phylum Verrucomicrobiota; class Verrucomicrobiia; order Chthoniobacterales; family Chthoniobacteraceae; genus Chth-196. The sequence continues at coordinate 57,574 of CANJZW010000002.1, read as the reverse complement.
CAATGGCAACCAGGCTTCCCTCACCAACCGCATTAATGACGCCGCGCCCATCACCCTGCGGGGTGGGGTTTTAAATTTCACCGGTCGCGACAACACGACCGCCAGTGAGACGTTCGGCAGCCTCACTCTTGGGGAAGGACTCAATCAGTTCGCGGTAACGAATGGGAATAACGGCGTCCGCTCGGCCTCCTTAAACTTTGGATCCTTGACCGTCGCGGGCAATGCGACGCTCTTCACCAACTCTGCCAAGGGCCTGATCGGGAGCGCGGCCCGGATGACCTTCAATGGAACGTTCAACGGGGTCGCAGGCGCGAGCCCGCTGGTTAACGGGATTGTGCCCTTTGCCTCCGATGCCACGGACCTTGTTTCGTACGATTCACAGCTTGGGTTTGCAGCGCTGAACCAAACGGGCTTCAGGGGATACGATGCGCTCACTGTGCCGTTGGGGAGTGGTAGTGCCACGCAAAATTTGAGGCTGGTTTCGGGAACTTTCACCATCCCGGATGTGAGCCCGGGGGCGGGCGGCACCTACAGTGCAAATGCGATCGCTTTCAACGCCAGCGCTGCAGGCCAGTCCATCCTCTTTGCCGACGATGCAGACACTCTCAACCTGACGGCGGGAGCTTTCGTCACAACCGGCAACTTCGCACGCTCCATCGGATCAGCCGTCGGCAACGGTTTTCTGACGGCAGGTGGCACGCAAAACGCCGGCACGGCGCCACTTTACATTACCGTCAATTACCCCACCCTGACCCTCAACTCGGCGATCGTGGACAGCGGTTACGGCGCGAAAACAGGGCTGGTATTCTCAAGTTTCAACAACGCGGTGCTGCTGATGGCGGGTTCAAATTCCTACTCGGGAGGAACCACGCTGAATGGAAATCCCACGTATTATGGAACCGTCCAGCTCGCGGTGAATGGAGCGAATGGGACGAGTGTCGTCGGTATCCCAGGACCATTGACGATCAATTACGGCACGGTCTCAATCCTGGGCCCGGGCCAGATCGCCACTACGGTCACTCCAACGCTCAAAGGCGGCGCCAATCTCAACCTGAATACCTATGACGCCGCGTTCGCCGGGCTAACCTTCAACAACAACGGTGGCGCTGCTCCCATCGTCGCACTGGGCGGCGGTCTTTCCACCCTCACGAGTGCTTCGACAACTTCGGGTTCGAACCTTGTGACCATGGCGAATACCTACGGCTTGGTGCCCGGCATGCCCTTGTTTGGCACGGGGCTACCCGCTGGAGTCACGGTTTCCCAAGTGCTCAACTCCACCACCGTTCTTTTGAGCGGTACCGCCACCGCCACCAACGCTGGGCTGACGCTCACTCCGTATGGCGGCGGTTCGACGGAGGCCGGCTCCACGATCATCACGCTGCCCTCGACGGCTGGACTGGCCGCCGGTATGCCCATCACGGGTTCGGCAAACATCCCCGCAGGCACCTTCATCCAGACGGTCAATGGGGATGGCGCCACGGTGGTGCTTAGCAAGCCGGCTACAGGGACCAGTGTGAACGGGGTGAGCTTCACGACATGGAGCACGCTTAAGCTCACCGGGGACATCACCGCGGCTTCTTCCAATGTCGGGTCCGTCGCCACCATCTCCTCCACAGGCTCCGTTCTAGATCTCAACGGCAGCACGCGCACCCTCAACATAGCGCCCGTCACGGTGAACGGCAACACGGCCATCGCTCCCGTGACTCCGACGCTCAGCGTCAGCGCCATGATCACAGATGCCGCCGGCACCGGAATTGCCGGCATCACCAAGACGGGCGACGGCCTGCTGCAACTCAGCAGCGCCAACAGCAACTTTACGGGCGGAGTGAACGTTTTGGCAGGGGGACTCGTCATCGGCGCCAACAGCACAGGGACCACTTCGGGAACCGTGCTGAGTTCCGGTCCCGCGGGAACCGGGCTGCTAACCCTGGCCGCCAATACGACGCTGGTCACCACGGCCGCCTACACACTGGCCAATGCCTATACACTCGGTTCGAGCCTGAACTTCCGCGGCCTGAACGCGCTCACTTTAAACGGGGACACCACGCTGCCGGCGGGTGGGACGACGCTCAATATTGAGGCGCCCCAGGCAACCCTCACGCTTGGCGGTATGATCAGTGGAAGCGATGCCAGTTCCTCACTCGTAAAGACGGGTTTGGGAACGCTGGCGCTGCTCAATAACAACGGCTTTGCCGGCGGCGTGACGCTCAATGCGGGCACCCTGCAGTTGTCGGGCATTGCTGGCTCCTCGGCCTCCCCGCTGACCAGCGGCAATGTGAATGTGAACGGCGGTCTTCTGCAGTTGCTCAACAACGGGGCATCCAGTTACGGGGTGATCACGTACGCTTCGGGCATCAGCGCGGGTACGAGCGCCTCCGCCCTCAATCTCCAGATCGGGAATGCCGGCGGTTCAAATGTGGGCAGCACGATCGAGGTTCCGACGCTTTCCATGTCTGGCGGCCAAATCCTCAACGTGCTCGGGGCCAATGCCTACAGCCTCCGCATTGACCTTCTGAGCACCTCCGGACTGGTCCCCGTCAAAATCAACCCCGCCTCGGGAACCTCGGTCACGGTTTACGATTACAGCGGCGGTTCAGGGACAAAACCCGTCAATATCGGTCTGGGGACCGTGGTTTTCCCGGATGTGGTGAGTATCGGCACCCTCAATACCCTTGCAACTTCGAGCTCCTACGCGGTGGGCGGCACCGTCACTTTGAACGGCTTCACGGCTCCGCTCATCGTGGTGAAATCCAGCGTGATGTCCGGTGGTAGCGCCGCCGCGAGCACGTATGGCTTCACGCAGGGCGGTCTCAACGGCTTCTTTACGTCCACTTCCACCAGAGCCATGGGGGCAGCCTTTCCCGCCCTTTCGCAAGCCGTGGGCGGCATCGGGTACACGGCCCAGCGTGTGTCCCATCCTTCCGACGCAAATTTCCTGAACCGGCCGGCAACGGCTGCCGCAACCTTCCAGTACTCGCAGGCGGCATACACTGGACTTCTAAATGTGACCACCCCGGGTGCGTACACTTTTGTGAGTGCTTCGGATGATCAGATGATCTTGTCTATCGATGGGGTCTCCATTCTGCAAATACAGGCGACGTCGACGGGAGTCGGGTCTTACGCGGACTCTTCCGGCGCCACAGTGACCTTGAGTGCAGGCCTGCACTCCATCGCCTATAAGGCGGGCAACATGGGGGGGGCAGGGGGGCAACACCTGCTCTATTCCGGACCGGATACGACCGGGAGCGGCATTTCCTTTGGGTACCAGGCTATTTCTCCCACCAACCTCTACAGCGCGGGTGCGCCCACTGCGGTAAACAACTACAACTACGCCGCGCGAATCGGTTTGGATTACGTTCTCAATGCCGGTGTCAGCGATACCGTGGACACCTTGGGCTCCGTATTTGGCGCGGTGATCACGGGTTCGGGCAGCCTTGCCACCGGGGGAACCTTGAATGTTGTTAACGGCGCCTTGTCTTCGTTTGCAGGCGGTTGGCTGGGGTTTGGCGGTTCTGTCAGCGTGGGTGATGGGGTGACTTTGAACACCGCCCCTATGTCAAATTCGCAGGCTGGCAGCACCCTTCAGTTGCTGGGGCAAATCAACCAGGCCAATACCAGCACGGGGGCCAATGCCCTCTTTAAGACTGGACCGGGCATGCTGGTGATCAGCGGAAGCAACACGGCATCCTTCCTGGGAGACCTCACCATCAACGGCGGGATGGTGCTGGTGGGATCTTCCAATGCGCTCCCTGCCGGCACGACCAAAGTCGTGAGCACCTCCACCCTCACAACGACGAACCCGTTGACCTCCATCGGTTCCAATGTGGTGACTTTGCAGGGAAGCGACACCCTGTCTAACCAGGGGTTGACTTTGGGCATGCTTGTCACTGGAACCAATGTTCCCGCCAACGCCTACATCACCTCCGTTACGAGCGAGACCTCGTTCACGATTTCCCAGCCGTTTAGTGCCGTGACGGGGACGCTCACGGCGGCTTCCGCCGGCGGGCTGGATTTGAATGGCACCTCTGGGGTCCTCGGGAACGTGGTGATCAATGGAAACGGTCCGGGGTTGATGAACTTCAACTCGACTGCGGCGCTCTGGAACAGCAGTGCGGTGGAGGCCAGCCTTTCGGGCGCATTAACAATCGGAAACGCAGGTGCAAGTGTCGGTGGCTACGGAGACGTTGCGATCAACGGGCCTCTTACGGTGGGCGCCGGCACGACGTTCACCAAACTGACACCGAACACGCTCATTTTGGGCGGAAATAATGATACCACCCTCGGGGGTAGCATTCTCGTAACCTCCGGGGTGCTTAAACTGGGGAGCGCCACCGCGCTGGGGGATGCTTTGGGCACAACGACGGTGGGCAGGGCGGCATGGGGGAGTTCCAATAATTTAAACGCTCCAACCGCTTATGTGGGTTCAAATATCGTTTACCTGAAGGGCAGTGACACTACCGCAGGTCTGGCAGTAGGAATGGCGGTAGGTGGTAATGGAAATGTGCCCGCTGGATCCGTGATCACGGCCATTCTGAGTAACACTTCATTTGCCATTTCAGCGAATTTCACGGCTGCGATCGCGCCAGGAAGCAATGTTGCATCGATCAATGTTTCCGCCCTTCCCGCCGTGCTCGACCTCAACGGCTATAGTCCCGCCGCGGCCGAGTCGATTTCGATTGCCGGCTTTGGTTTTGGCGGCGCCGGCAACATCACCGGGACCGGCCCGGTCAGCTCCCTGGGCGCGCTGATCAACAGCAGCGCCACGCCAGTGACCCTGAGCGGCCCGCTCACTCTCGCAGCCGCTGCAGGGGTGGGCTCGAATTACATCAACCCCCTGAGCGGCGCAATCGCAGGCGGCAGTCTGACAATTACCGGCACTGTGAGTGGCTCCAGTATACTTACGAAAGTAGGCTCCAACACGCTGGTCCTCACCGGAACAAACTCGCAGGGCGGTCTGACGATTAACGAGGGGCTTGTGATTTTGAGCGGCTCGGGTCAGGCAGGTTCCGGCGGGAACACGATCGTGAACGCCGGCACGGGTTCCGGTCTTTCGATGGGCAATATCCTGCGTTTGGACAACGGCACCTTTTCTTACGGAGGCCGTCTTGCGAGCGGCACCAACCGCAGTCTCGTCATGAACGGCGCAGGCTTCGAGTTCATCGGCAACGCCAGCCCCACGACGGAAGCGCTCGGAACTGGAAATTTGTTGTTATCCAGCGGCTTTAATTTGATGACGCTGACCCAAACCAGCGGGGGATCTCTCCTCCTCTCGGGGGGCGGGATCACGCGCGCCGGCCAGGCCACCGCGCTTATCCGCGGGGTGGTGACCACCGGAGGAAGCGCCGGGTTGACGCTAGCGACGGCAGCCACTGCCGTCGGCCAGTCTGGTGTGAGTGGTACCACGAATCGTGCAATTGTCCCCTGGCTGCTTGTGGACGGCTCTGCGGACGGCTCCGGCACGAGCTTCGCCGTCTCCGAAAACACGGCGTACCTTGGTGCGAGGTCGCTTAACTTTGCGACGGAAGTGGCTGCTGGCTCGCTACAGTCGGGAACGCTTGTGCTGGCAAATGCTGCGACGGGTGCTACTGCCGCTAATAACTGGATTTACGGCGGAACTTTGATAGCGACAGCGCTTGGCTCCGTTGGGACCCTCACCACAACAACGGTGAACGCGTTGATTTTTGGCGGCTCCACCATGACAACGGGCGGCACGCTGACCATTGACCTCAACCGCGTGTTGCTCCTTTCCAGTGGCGGCGTGCTTGCCACGCAAAGCAGTACGATCAGCGCCGGGACAAATGGTGCCGGTGTACTCAATGGAGCGACTGCCGCGACAGAGCTGATCTTCCAGACGCCCGGGGCCGCCACCACGCTTAGCGTGAACGTGCCCGTGGGCGGTGTTTTGACACCCACAACGGCCGGCTTCACCAAGAGTGGCGAGGGCACGTTAGTCCTCAACGGCAGCTACAATTCCTTCTCCGGAATCACCACCCTGAACCTGGGAACCCTCCAGTTCGGCGCGAACGCACCCGCGACCAACCCCATTATCTACAAGTTCAGTTCGATGGCGACCAACGTGAGTTCGACGGTGGTCAGTTCCAGCGCCGAGGGCCTTGTCTTAAATCCCGGTTCGACGCTGGATCTTAACGGCAAATCTCTAAACTTGGGTCTTCTGTCCTCGGGGGTCACGGCCACGCTTCCGGGGGTCGGGGGAATGCTTGCCAATTCCGGGAGTGCCTACAGCTCCATAAGCATCTCCAACAGCATCATGGCCACCACCATGCAGAATAACTCCACGATTACCGTTTCCTCAACGGCGGGGCTTTTTATCGGGCAGGTGGTTTCCGGCCAGTATATCCCCCCAAACTCCGTCATTGCGGCTATCGGTTCGGCGACGCAGTTCACGCTTTCAAACCTTGTTAATAATGTTGGCGCTGCCGCAGCCTCAGGGGTTGCCCTGGGAATTTCCTCGTCCTTCGGCGGTGCGATTTCGGGAAATATAAATCTTTATAAAACGGGGCTGGGCTCATTCCTCCTGCGTTCTGGCAACCCCTACACGGGTTCAACCACGGTCATGGGGAACGTTCTTTCCCTGATCGACCAGGGAACCATCGCGGCCACCTCGGGCATCAGTGTGCGCAATGCCGTGCTGCAGTGGGACGACTCCGGTGTGCAGGCGCTGTCCAACCGTCTTTCCAGCGGAACGCCGATCGCCCTGGATGGCGGCGCATTCTCCTACATCAGTCGTAGTGGCACCGAGGGATCGATCGCCATCGGATCCCTGAACCTTGCCGCGGGAGCCAACGTTTTGAGGGTGAATGTGGGAAACACCGGGGTGGGATCCGCCACTCTAAACGTGGCAGGCATCAACAACCGTTCCCCAGGGGCCACCCTCAACTTTCTCGCGAGCGCGGGCGCGCCCGGGGATAACCCATACTTCAAGATCGGCCAGTCCACACCGGTGCTCACCGGTGGCATTCTTGGCGGTTGGGCCACCGTGGGAGGCGCGGATGGTTACTCTGCCACCACAAGCATCGCCTACGGCTTCGCCACCTATGACAGCGGGGCGGGCGTGCGCATGCTTACGGGGGCGATGATGACCAATACGTTCGCCGCCTCCGACAGTGGAAGCAACCTGGCCATCGCCGGTACCGACACCGTTCCGTTGAATGGCAAGACGGTCAACTCAATCACGATGACCAAGGGAACGAATGTCATTAATTTCACCTCCAACGCGGACACCCTGACCGTGGCTTCCGGGGGGATTCTGGGCGGATTTGCCAGTGCCACGCGCACGATCGGTTCCGCGACGATTCCCGGGAAGCTGACCTCGGGTGTGGCAGAGTTGTTTATTCACAATGCAAACAACTCCCTGTTCGTGAACTCTCAGATCACCGGAGCGAACAAGTCGCTCGTGCTCGATTCCATGGGGGCCCCCAGCGGCAATATCTACCTGAATGGCGGCAGTATCACGCTGAGCTCCGGAACGGTCAACGTGGGTTCAAACCAGCTCCTCGTGTCTTCCGTGGCTGGTTTGAGCGCAGGCATGTTCGTCTCCGGACCGTTTGTGCCGGCGGGAACGACGATCGCGAGCATATCCCCGACAACGCTCACGCTCACTCTTTCGGGAACAGCCACGGCCAGTTCTTCGCAGACTCTCTCCGGGGGATCGGCGGTCAGCGGTTCCACCATCCTCACCGTCGGGTCTACCACCAATCTGGCGCCCAACATGACCCTCGCCGGAAGCAACATTGCCGCAGGTGCCACGATCGCTTCGGTCCTCAGCCCGACCACGCTTTTGATGTCCGCTGCCGCCACTGGGACGGGATCGATTCCTGCGCTGACGGCATCCATTCCGCTCTCGCTCACCGCCGGTCCCGGCAATTCCTTCACAGGCACCACCTATGTGAACGGGGTGTCGACCTACCTGAATGCGCCGGGCAACGCCATACCGGGTGATCTGGTGATTACGGGTGGGAACAACCAGGGGACGGATTCCCTGAACCCAGCGTTTGCGCAGGTGACCAGCCTGCGTGCAAACCAGATTGCGGATGGCGCAAACGTCAAAATCCGGGGCGGGGCCCAGTGGTGGAACTACGGGTTTAACGAAACCATCGGAAGCCTGACCTTTGAGGGGCAGGGAGGGAACTACATTGGCTCCACCTCGCATCTGCAGACCGGCGCGGGCACGCTCAAGATCGCGTCCACGGGGATGATCACGGCGACCGCTCTGGATGATCCCAGGTTAATGCCGATTCTCCTAGGTAACCTGGCGCTGCCCGCTTCCATCACATTGACCGTGGACAAGGTGCGAGATACGGACGTGACCGGCCCCAACGGACTCAGCAACGGTCAGGTGGGGCTGGGATTAAATGCGACGCTCGTGACCTCGAGCATCATGACCAAGGCTGGCGACGGAGTCCTTTCCCTTGGGGGCGCCAGTTTTGTGAACAACACTCTCCTCATCAATGCCGGTGCCGTGGTGCTCGGAACGGCCTCCAACTACGGCTTGATGCAGGTCAAGCTCGGCACCGGCACCGTCCTGGATGTGCGGGGGCAAACCAATCTGCAGCTTGGCTCCATTGTCGATAACGGCACCGGGACCGGCACGATCAAGAACTTCAATTTGAGTGCCGCCGCCACCTTGACCACGGGAGGCGACAACTTGAGCGGCAGCTTCTCCGGTTCGATCCTGAGCGACTACAGCTCAGGACTGCTTTCCCTCAAGAAAATCGGAACCGGCAACTGGACTTTGACGGGAGACAACAGTGCGTCGCTGCTCTCGACGCTCATCATTTCCGGCGGCAGCGTGACGCTCAGCGGCGCCGGGCGTGCGGCTTTTGCCTCCTACGCGCTGCAGCGTGGCGGCATGCTCGTGCTGGACAACTCCGGCGGCGCCGTGGACAACCGTTTGGGCGGAGGGACGCTGATGGCAGGTAATACAAACGCCCTGACTCCCCAGGGAGGTGAGCTTTGGCTCAACGGCAACGTATCCACTGCCGTGACGGAAACGGTGGCGACGCTCACCCCCGGCGATGGCGGCGGGGTCGTCACGCTCAGCGCAGCGAATACGCAGGGCGTGACCCTGGCGTTGGGTTCTTTGGGAATTCAGAGCGGCACGACAAGCTTGCTTCTGCGGGGGGACAATTTGGGTGCCGCCCTGGCGAGTGCAGGAACGGCCGCAATCACGCTGTCTTCCCCGCCGACGTACCCGGGGATTTCCGCGCAGGGGGGCGGTGCGAGCGGGTCCACAACCCTGAGTATTCGCCCCGATGTCCTGGTAGATTCCAGCGTTTCTGGGGCGGGCGTTGGCTTCATGGTGCGCGATGCGAGCACGACGCTGCGGCCGCTCAACCCAGCAACGGAGCTGCTCGGCTCGCTTGCCCCCCTGACCAATGCCACCACCACTCAGAACGTCGGGCTTTCTTCGTCCGGAACCTTGACGGCAAGCACCGCCCTCAACAGTTTGACCCTCCTCCCCGGAGGCTCGCTTGGGACGCTGCCGGGTTCTCCAGATTCCACGAAGCTGACCCTCAACAGCGGCGGGATTCTTGCCCTCTCGGGCCTCTCAAATTTGAGTGTGCCGCTGCTCACGAGCGGGACCGTGACCACTGACATTTGGACCCTGGGTTCCAGTACTTTGAACCTGAAGGGCGCCCTCCTCTCCACCGCGGGTGTCGTCAAGGCAGGCGACGGCACGTTGGTGCTCAACTCCGCCCAGGTTTTCACGGGAACCAACGGGCTCGTCCTCAACGGAGGCACCGTCCGACTCAACGTTTCCAATGCGCTGCTCGTTTACCCGACGGCCACCGTTCCAACGCTGATCGATGTGCGCGTTAATTCTGCGTCCACCTTGGATTTGAACGGCAACAACCTCACCATTGCCCAGTTGCTTGGAACCAACCCTCTGCCGGGCATGGCGGGAACCGTCACCAGCGCCACCGCCGCAACGCTCTCCATGTCCACTTCAAGCTCCGCGACTTTTGGCGGGGTGCTCACTGGCGCTCTTTCGCTAAACAAACAAGGTTCCGGCGTCCTGACGCTGACCGGTGCAAACACCTACACCGGCCAAACGATCATCGCCGGGGGCAGTATCACCCTGAAGGACGGAGGAACGCTTGCCAACACGGGGGGCATCTTTGCGCGGTATGGAAGCACGCTCTTCCTTGATAATTCTGGGCTAGTGCCTGTCGCTGCGCCCGTTGGGTCCGGCTCGATTTCGCTCTTGGGTGGCACCCTTCAGTACAGGGCGCCACAGGGCAATTCGAGCGCGAGTGTGGGGGCGATCTCGATCGCGGGCGGGATGAACACGATCAACCAGAGGTTGCTGAACGATAATCCCACCGGCACCGGTTCGTCGCTGCTCACCATGGCGAGCCTGACCCAGCAGCCGGGAAGTTACGGGGTGGTGAACTTCACCAATAGCGGCGGCACCTTTGGCGGTGGTTTGACTGGGACCCCCGGGCAGGCCATTGCCAATATGGGCTCAACCCCCCAGATGTGGGTCACCTCCCCTCCGACCATGACCAACGGCATTCTGGGCGGCTGGGCGGTGGTGAACGGAACGGACTGGGCGGTCTACCGGCCGGTCGTGGATCCCGTGAACGGGGCACAAGGCCTGGGTAACTTGGGGTTCAGCCAGAACGGTTCTGCCTCCTACGGCTCTTACACCGGAGGGTTTGGGAGCGCTACCATGACGAGCGGGTCGCTGAATGTGGATGACTTGAATGCGTACCGCTATTTGAACTCGTTGCAGATCAATAGTTTTCACGCCAATGGCACGAATAACAATGCTGAATATATCATTATGCAGGGGCTTGACAAGGTGTTTGCTCTGTCCTCCGGAGGGATCATCGGAAATGCTTCGAATCTGACTTTCTCTGGCGGTCAGGTCACGGCCGGGACCGCGGCAGGGGCTTCGCTTTATTATTTCGCAAATTTCTCTACCAATACCCTTTATTCGGCGGTCACTGACAATCCCTTCGGCCCCGTTTCTCTGGTGAAATCCGGACCCGCGACCTTGTCCACGACCGCTACCCCATCCTTCGGAAATCCAGTGACGGCGAGTGCATCACGCCTGGTCACGCCACCCGGAACGAGCGGAGCGACAGCCGGGTTGGTTGTGGGGATGGTGGCGCCGAACATGAACGGTATTGGGGCAGGCCAATGGGTGACCAGCATTCTGAATTCTGGAACGGGATTCGTGCTGAGTGGAACGGTCGGCACTGGAGCCAGCAATGGTAACCAGGTGGCGCAAGCTTTCCTCTACCCCTCGGTGCAGGTCCTGCCCAACATCACATTCACGTCTGGCACTTCCAGTCTTACGGTTCCGAAGGGTACTTACATTTTCCCCGGCGCCAGCCTGACCTACACCAGCTTGAGCGACGCCTTTGCCCTGACCTCCCCAGCCACAACGGGCAGCTCGAACGTTGTTTCCTTCAGCGGGACTCCCAGCATCACCGCAGGGATGACCATTGGAGGGGCCAATATCCCTGCCAACACCGTCATCCTGAGTGTCTCAGGCAGCACACTGACATTGTCTGGGACCGCGACGGGCACCGGAGCGCAACCCGTCCTTGTGAACGCGGGAACGTACAGTTTTCCCATCACTTCGGGAGTGATCACCGGCGGCACCTCCCTCGCGCTTTCTGGCGCGGCAACCCTTGGGGGCGGCACGCTCAATGGAGCCCTCATCTTTAACGCCTCGTCGACGCTTCCTGTTTCTCAACTCGCGACCGCAGCCGGCGGTACCTCCACAATCACCCTTTTGAGCACGAGCGGGCTTTCTTCGGGCATGTTTGTGAGCGGTCCGGGCATCCCTGCCGGAGGCACTATTACCGTTGGGAGTTTCAATGCCGTCACCATCGGTAATCCTCTCACCGGTGCCACTATGACAACAAGCGCCCCGGTTCGTAACAACCTGACCTTCACCACGGTCCCGGTGGGTGTCACCTATGCCGGCGTTCCCTTGACGGGTGGCAGTTCCGCCCTGCAACTGACGTCCTCGGGCGGCGTCTTCACCGGCATGTCGGTCTACGGCTACGGCATCCCTCTTGGAACGGTCGTCAGCAGCGTCGACGGCGGAACGGTGTCCCTCTCGAACCCGATCACCCGCGTCAGCTCGAACGCCACCTCTACGGTGACCTTTGGCGCCATGCTGACCAACTCGGCCATCTCCAACTCCGATGGCACCACCCTGGGCGCAGGTAGCGTGAGCCTCGCGTTGCTGGGCGGCGCGCTCTCGGGCGGGACGACGACGTTGAGTGTGGCCGACTGGACGGGGCTTTCGCTCGGGATGCGAGTGGGCTTGGCGGGGGCGCCTTCCTCCGTTGACGGGATCATCACCGCGCTGAGTTCCGGCACAACGACCTTCACCACCGGCACCGTGGCGGTTTCGGGTACGACGCAGGTCGTTTTCTCCGGGCTTCAGAATTTTGCGCCCGGGATGGTGTTGAGTGGTGGCAGTGCCGGAAGCATCCCCGCCAACACGACAATTCTCTCCATCACAGGAAACACACTGACGCTTTCCAACCCGCTGAGCGGGGTATTGAGCAGCGGCACATCGCTGGCTGCGCTCGGGGGGACAATCACCCTTTCCACGGGCGCATTCCTGGCGATGAATACGGTCACGGCGGGGACTGCCGCCACTTCTGGCACCAGCCAGATCGTGCTTTCCTCCACGCTCGGCCTTCAGCCCGGCATGTTCCTCACAGGCGGCTCGACGGGCTCTATCCCCGTGGGAACGAAGATCCTTTCCCTTTCCGGCAATACGCTCACCCTTTCCGGCACCTTGGCGGCGGCCCTGAGCAGTGGCACGGCTCTGGTTGCTTCTGGCGGGACCGTTTCGCTGGCGATCACGGCGCCCGCGCTTGTGCCCACGTACGCGAACTCGTACACGGGCGCGACCGTGGTGAACCAGGGGGTCCTGCAGGTCGGTGGAGCGAGCAGTGCGGTGGGGTCGACCTTGATCGGTGGCAGCATCATTTTGAACAACGCCAACCTCACCCAGAACACGATCAACGGTTCGATCGTCCCCAACAGCGACGTGTTTATCAACGGTGGCGGCGTGTTGACGCTTTTGGGAAACAACGTCCTCAACAGTCTTACCTTTAGAAATACCGGCGGCATTGCGACTCCGACGGTGCAGACCGGTACCTTGATGCTCAATTCCGGCAGTATTACTTCCATCAACGACAACTTTGCCACCACGCCAAATGTCAGTTTGACGCTTGAGTTGGGGGGCAAAAATTTGACCGTGAATACGGGTGGAAATTCGCCAGATGCCTTGCTGCTGTCTGGAGTCGTGCAGAATCTGATGGGCGGCACAACCGTGGCAGGAATCGTGAAAAACGGCGATGGCCTTCTGGTGCTGCAGGGCGCCAATACTTTCAATGGCGGAGTGACGTTGAATGGCGGTGGCATTCTGGTGAACACCTCGGCCCAAGCCCTGGGCGCCCTGGCCACCGGCGGTTCGATCACTTCGACCACCGGCACGCAGCAAACGCTTCTGGCTGCGGGTTTGTGGCTGCCTGGAATGTGGCTGTACACCGCCGGCACTCAAATGGGCACGCTGATCTCGAGCGTAGCCGGCACTCTGGTGACGACGGCCGGTTCCTTGACGATCGCTGGAAGCACCTCGTATTCCGCCGCCGGGCCGGTGACGCTGAACGCCGGTGCGTTGATGTCTGCCGGAGCGGCCGTGGCGCAGCCGGTGTTGATCGCCGGAACGTTGATCTCACTCGGCGGACCGAGTTCCGCCAACAACATTACGCTGAGCGGGCCCGTTGCACTGGGCGGGGGGAGCCTCGGTTACACTGGAACTCAGACGATCTCCGTGGTGAGTCCGTTGGCCACGGCAACGATTTCTGGCGCCTTGATTGGCGGGAGTTTGGTGACGTTGGCCAAGACGGGCAGCGGCACTCTGAACCTTTCCGGCGCCAGCAACTGGTTGCCCGGTGGAGTTGCGGTGAACGGAGGGGTGTTGTTGATTAGCAACAGTTCCGCTTTGAATGGCGGCGGGACTCTGACGATGGCTGGTGGCGCGCTCGACAGCGGCACGACAGTACTCAGTAGCAGTAACCCCCAGATTTGGAATGGCGCGTTTGGCTTCCTCGGCAGCACCTCCCTAAACATGGGATCGGGAGTGGTGACGCTCGGCACCCTGTCCACAGTCACGGTTGTTGCAAACACATTGACCGTTGGTGGCGCCATTAGCGGAGGGTACGGCCTCACCAAGGCAGGGTGGGGGACTTTGCTCTTGAGTGGCACCAACACCTACACTGGGCAGACCTCCGTGGTGGGCGGTTCCTTGAAATTGGGTGCTTCGGCATCTCTGGCTGATGCTGTGTCTCTTTCTGGCGGTGTCTTCCAGGTGGGGCAGTCCGCGGCACTGGCAGGTGGCACCCTGCTGACGCTCAGCGGCGGTTCCCTGGATGCCGGTGCCGCTTCCATTGCTCTCAACAATCCGGTGCAGACGTGGGCGGGCGACTTCGGTTTCATCGGCACCAACAGCCTGAACCTTGGCACCGGAATCGTGACGCTTTCCGGCGGCACCCGCTCGATTAACATTGCGGCAAACTCCCTGAGCGTAGGCGGTAACATCGTGGATGGTGGCAGTCTTTTGGGTTTGAACAAAACGGGCTCCGGAACGCTCGTGTTGGGCGGCACGAATACCTACGGCGGCGGTACCACGTTGACGGCGGGCGTGCTCAATGTGGCGAATCTTTCCGCCTTGGGGACCTCTGGGATGCTCACTTTTCTGGGTGGCACGCTCCAGTATGGCGCAGGCGTTTCTACAGATTTCAGCAGCCGCTTTGGGGCGGTCGGATCCGGCACCACTGCGAGCGTTGACGTGGGAGCGAACAATGTGACCTTCAGCGGGACGCTTACCGGCGCGGGCACTTTCGCGAAAGCGGGCGCGGGCCGTTTGGTGCTTAAAGCAGACAACAGCGGGTTGGCAGGCGCCATCAATGTCAGCGCAGGCGTCCTCAACATTCAAAACGCCACTGCGCTGGGCGGGACCGCTGCGGGAACCAATGTGGCCAACAACGCAACGCTCCAGATTGAGGGTGGCATCGCTCTAGGCGCGGAAGCCCTGAACCTCAACGGTTCCGGTGCCCCCGGTCAGACGGGCGCGTTGGTCAATGTGAGCGGGACCAATACCATCGCAGGCTCCCTGGCGCTCCTGAGTAACTCGTCCCTGGCATCGGATTCAGGCTCCTTAACCCTCACGGGTGGGGTGAGCGGCGCGTACGCGCTGACGCTCGGTGGCGCGGGCAACGGGGTGCTTGCCGGAACTCTGGGAACCGGCCTTCTCTCCAAGCAGGGCATGGGCGTGTGGTCCCTTTCCGGGGGCTCGGGAAATACCGTGGCCGGCATGGCGGTCAATGGGGGTTCGCTGATTCTGGACTTCGCCAATATGGCCACCCCCACGAATTTGATCAACTCGGGTACCGCTGTGGCGCTGGGCGGGGGCGCGCTTTATCTCAAGGGAAAAGCGGGTTCGGTGACCGCCCAGACGCTTGGTGCCGTCACGCTAAACGCCGGCGCATCCAGCCTCTTGCTCGCAAATGGAGGAGCCGGTTCCATGCTCACCCTTGGGTCGCTCACGCTCACCAACCCCGGGGCGACTTTGCTGATCGGTTCACTCACCGCCGGAAGCACGATCACCACCACTTCAGCTCTCGCGAGTGGAAGCATCTACACCGGGCGCGTGGTGTTTTTGGGAACCAACGGGTCCTACGACTTCGCCTCCGCCACAGGCTCTGGCACGCTGACCTTCGGAGGTACGAGTGCCTACACCACCCTGCCCGGGACCGCCCTGGGAGGAAGCCTCAATTACACGATCACCTCCGGCACGACCACCATTGCGGGTGCCGTTAACACGCTCAAGGTGGCGGCCAACACGGCTTCTCAAACCCTCACCCTGGGAGGCAGCCTCACGCTGAATTCCGGCGGTCTCTTGGTGACGGGTTCTCAGGCGTTCACCATCGCCAGCGCTTCAGGGGCTGTTTTGGGCGGCGGCTCCAGTGGCATAGGGGCCCCGGAAGTCATCGTCCAACAATACGGCTCCGGAGCGTTGACCATCAGCGGCACCATTGGAAACACCGCGGGCGTGGCCACGGCGCTCACCAAATCCGGTCCGGGTCTCCTTGTTTTGAGCGGAGTCAATACATACACCGGACAAACCTATTTGAATGCAGGGTCGCTCAGCATCTCCTCCAACGCCAATCTGAGCGCCTCCACGTTAAATCTTAACGGCGGCACCTTGTATGTCGCCGCAGGGACAACGAGCAGCCGGCTCGTCACCCTTGGAGGCGCCGGTGGCTTCATGGACATTCCCGTGGGAGTCAACTTCACCAACTCGGGAACGATCAGTGGCTCCGCGCGCCCCCTTGTCAAAGTGGATGCCGGTACACTCACGCTTCTCACCGCGACCAATACCTTTACGGGCGGCCTTTACCTCAATGGAGGTGTCGTTGCTGTGGATTCTGACGCGCGTTTGGGCGGGGCCGGAAATGTGCTCACCTTTAACGGCGGCCAGCTCACGCTCAGTTCCCCCTTCAGCACCGCCCGCAACCTAGTGCTCAACGGCGCAGGCGCCGTCAGTCTCACTTCCGGCACGAGCACCCTCAGCGGACTGATTTCCGGCATCGGCAATCTCACCATTGCAGGCGGAGGGACCGTCACCTTGAGCTCGGCCAACAGCTTCACTGGCACCACCACGGTAGGTTCTGGAGCCACGCTGGCCCTGGGCGAGCCCAATGCCTTGGGCTTTAGCACGCTCGATTTGAGCGGCGCGGGCACGTTTGCCGCCTTCCCCTACACAAGCGTTGCTTTGGGCGGGCTGCAGGGAGGCTCCGGCAATCTCGCTCTTCAAACGGCCGGTGGTGCGCCCGTGGCGCTGACGGTGGGTGCGAATAACGCCACCACTTCTTACGGTGGTACACTCTCCGGTTCCGGCGCTTTGATGAAAGTCGGGGCGGGAATCCTGACCCTCACCAATGCCAACCCCTTCTCTGGCGCCATCACCCTGAGCGCCGGTTCCTTGGGTGTCGGTAATGCCACCGCCGGAAATGGCGGGCTTGGCTCAGGAACAATCACCTTTAGCGGCGGCGGGCTCCAGTACGCCTCGGGCGTCTCGGTCGATCTTTCCTCACGGTTTGCCGTTTCTGGCAGCGCGAACGTGATCATCGATACCAACGCTCAGGATGTGATTTTTGACACGGCACTGCCCACAGCCGGGGGCCTGCTCAAGGGCGGTCAGGGTTCCCTGACTTTGACCGGCACGAATCTCTATACCGGGTTGACCACGATTTCTGGCGGCACGCTCCAGGTCGGTGGTGGTTCCACGACAGGTTCGGTGACCTCCAGCATTCTGAACAACAGCATTCTCGCTTTTAATCGCAGCGATTCGATTGAGTACTCCGGTAGTATTTCCGGCGCGGGTGAAATCCGGCAGCTGGGTCTGGGAACTCTCACCATTTCGGGAACGTCGAACACTTATTTAGGTGCGACGACCGTTTCGGCGGGCAATGTGATTTTGACTGGAAGCCTTATGGGCGCTGGCAGTTTGATCGTAAACTCGGGAGCCTCGTTCTCTGGAAACGGTTTTGCGGCGGGGACTCTTTTTCTCGCGGGGGGGAGCGCCAGCGCTGGGAGGAACGGAGGCGTGGGCACGATGACTCTTGGCGGGCTGTCCATCGCCCCAGGCGCGACGGGTTCGCTCAACCTTAAGATCGGGACCCCCTCTGCCAGCGACAAATTCGTACTCAATGGTGGGATGAGCCTCCTTGGGAGCGGCTCGGTGAACCTTACTTTGGCGGCTGGTGTCACAACGCCCTCGGTTGGCACATACACGCTTCTTACCTACATGGGCGCGCCGCAGTCCTCAGGACTGTCTCTTGGTGCGGGGTCCACCAGCGTGGGCGGCCTTCTTGCGACTTTGGACTGGGCAACCCCGGGCGAACTCCGTTTGTCCATCGCTACGGATCCCGGCAACAACCGGTACTGGACTGGGAGCACGAGCTCCTTGGTGGGCGACGATAACTGGTTGAACTCCTCGGACGTTGTAAGCGCTGTGACCAGCGGCAGTAGTGCAGTATACTTCGGCGGGACCTACAGCGCCTCAACGGTGGTTGCCAATTCCACGGTCAGTATCAATTCCACATTTGCCCCTGTAGGTATCAACTTCACCAGTTCGACGGTGGACTACACGTTGATCGGCTCGGGTTCGATCACCGGGTCGACCGGAATTAGCAAGACTGGCACGGCACGGGTGAACCTTTTAGTGGGCGGCAGCTACACAGGGTTGGTTCAGGTGGCTGCTGGGACGCTGAACATCCAAACCGCGACTGCGCTTGGAAGTAGCGCCGCGGGGACCACTGTCGGACCAGGGGCTACCTTGGAGCTCCAAGGTGGGCTTGCCATTGGAGCTGAGGCTGTTTCACTCGCGGGCACCCTTTCGGCCGCCTCCGCATCGCTCCTCAACGTCAGTGGCGCCAACAGCCTTGCCGGGGTGCTGACCTTGGTGGATACGCCCGTCATCCAGGTTGCGGCGGACAGCCTGGCGCTTTCAGGGACTTTGGCGGGCACGGGCGGCTTTACAAAAACAGGTGCCGGCACGCTCTCGCTCTCCGGGGCGAATACCTTTGCGGGTGCGACTTCGGTTTTGGCCGGGGTTTTGAACCTTCAAAACAGTTCGGCCTTAGGCGGAACCTCTTCCACATCGCTGACCGTGGCTTCAGATGCAGTCGCGGAAATTCAGGGCGGCACCGGAGGACTGAGCTTCAGCGCGCTTACGCCATTCACCCTGAGCGGCAGCGGCACCTCTGCGGGGGTCCTGCGTTCTATTTCCGGGACAAACACAGTCGCGGGCACGGTGACGCTTGCCTCCGACGCTTCCATCGGGATCGACGCCGGCGCGTTAACCTTGAGCGGGAGCGTGAATGCGGGCGCGTTTACGGTGACCAAACTTGGCGCCGGGATTCTGACGCTGGCCAATGCCTATGTCTCGACCGGGGCGACCACGGTAAGCTCCGGCAGCCTCTTTGTTGCCAAGGGTTCTCATTGGGTGCCTTCTTCCCTCACCATGGCGAACGATACCTTGTTGGGCCTGAAGGTGGGCGGCGCCGGGGAGTTTACCGATGCGAACCTTGCCGCGGTTTTGTATGCAGCCATCTGGGGTGCGGGCAATACCTTGAGTCTTGATGCCTCAAATGATGCCGGATCAGGGACGCTTTTAACGGGGCCGATTTTCCTCGCTAGTGGAACCTTGGTGAAGGCGGGTGCGGGTGTGTTGATGCTCACCGGGACGCAGTCCTATGCCAGTGTGAATGTCGCGGCGGGGACTATCCAGTTTGGCTCTGGCGGCCTCTATGGAGGACCCGCTCCCGGCACGGCCATCACGATTTCCTCTGGCGCCCGCGCCGCTTTTAACCTCACGAACACGACACTTTCCGGCGGGATCTCTGGTGCCGGTGGCGTCTTCTTGCAGGGCGGTTCTTTGGGGCTCGCGGGCTCTAACGCCTATACGGGCGGAACAACGCTTTCCGCAGGAACGTTGCTTCTACTTAGTAACAGCGCGCTAGGGCAGGGTAGCTTGATGGTAGCAGGCAGCAGCACCGTCCTGTTCGGTGCGTCCATCACCACCGACCTTTCTGCGGGCACGCTGAGCCTGGGGGCAGGCGCAGGGTTGACCTTGGATACTGGTACAAATGCGGTTGTTTTCTCAAAGGCACTCCTGGGTAGTGGAAGCGCTTCTTTGATGAAAGCCGGCGTTGGCACGCTCACCCTGAATGGAGCGGCCAGTTATACAGGCGGCACCCGGCTCAACGCAGGGATTCTGAGCGTTGGTTCCCTCAATGCGCTGGGCACAGCCGGGCTCATCACGTTTGGTGGCGGCACCTTGCAATTCCTCTCCGGCATGGCGAGCGATCTCTCCGCGCGGTTTGCCGCCATAACCTCGGGGACGGCCACGGTGGATATCGGTTTCAACAACCTCACCTTCAGCTCGGGACTCTCCGGCGCAGGGAGCTTCACCAAAGTGGGAGCAGGTACGCTGACCTTGGGCGCCGCTAGCACGCTCTCCGGCGGGCTGAATTTGAGCAGCGGAAAACTCGTGCTTGGAAACGTGGGGGCGCTGGGAACCGGCACCTTTACTCTCAACGGCGGCTCCCTCGACACGACGGTTTCGAATGCGATCCTGACAGGGAATGTGGCGCAGACTTGGAACGCGGATCTAAACTTCATCGGCACCCAGAACCTCAATATGGGTTCCGGCCCCATACTCATAACCGCCGGACGTTCCGTAAATGTGTCGGCTGGCGTCCTCACGCTGGGCGGCACACTAAGCGATGCTTCGAGCAATTCTTCCCTGGCCAAAACTGGGCTTGGGTCCCTTGTGTTGTCCGGGTCGAATTCTTATGGCGGCGCAACCACGGTCTCGGCGGGTATCTTGAGCGTGCAGAGCTCCTTGGCGTTGGGTGGCACGCAAGCCGGAACGACCGTCAGCCCGGGTGCGACGTTGCAGCTCCAGGGGGGTGTCTCAGTCGGCGCTGAAGCGTTGATTCTGTCTGGATCCGGTGCCGCCGGACAGTCTGGCGCGCTCGTTAACCAGGCGGGCACGAATGGGTTCGGGGGGGCTCTAACCCTTGCGGGAGCGGCGACGATTTTTGCGCAGACCGGCAGCGTCCTGCAAATGTCCAACAGTAATGCCATCAGCGGCACCTACAACCTCACCGTGGACGGCGGCGGCAGCGTCTCGCTTTCCGGGGGGCTGAACACGGGTGCGGGAACTTTCACGAAAAACGGCGCGGGCACGACGATCTTAAACGTGGCAGGCACCTTCAGTGGGTTGACGGCGGTGAATTCGGGTGTTTTGGTGCTGACGGCTGACCAGACTCTGGGTTCGACCTCGGGCGCAACTACGGTCGCAAGCGGTGCGGCAATTGACCTTCAAAATGTGCTCTACAGTGCGACCGAGGGGCTGACGTTGAACGGTGCAAACCTCAACGCCTCGGTGGGTATCTCCTCTTTTGCGGGGAATATCACTTTCGGAACCGGCGCCGCAAACTTCGTCGTGGGAGGAACTTCACTTGCGTTAAGCGGGAGCGTGAGTGGCAGCTATGGATTCACCAAAACCGGAGCGGGCCGTCTGTCCTTGGGCGGGGCGAATACATACTCGGGACAAACCAGTGTGAGCGGCGGCACCCTGACTGTGAGCAATGGCTCGGCTTTAGGTGCCAGTGGTTCCAGCTCAAACAACACGGTCGTGTCGGCAGGCGCTACGCTTGAACTCCTGAACAATCTCTCCACGGGTAACGAGCTTCTGACTCTTTCCGGAAGCGGCGTCAGCGGCGGTGGGGCGCTTCGCAATGTTCACGGCAACAACACCTTCGGGGGTGTGATCACCCTTGGCGCCAGTGCCACCATTAACGTTTCCTCCGGGACCCTGACCCTCTCCAATACGGGCAACATCACCGGTTCAGGCTTCATTCTGTCCACCGAGGGAGCGGGGGTGCTACAGATTAATGGAGCTATTTCTACGGTGGCTGGCCAGTTGGTTGTCAACGGAGCAGGCACCTTGATTCTCTCTGGCAACAACAGCTACACGGGCGGCACAACTTTAAATAATGGCATCGTTCAGGTGGGCTCGGGCGGTTCGACCGGTGCGCTGGGGGGATCGACTGGCTCTGTGAGCCTTGCTTCTGCGGCGAAACTTCAGTTTAACCGCAATAACAGTTTTACCTTTGCCAATGTCCTCCTTGGTTCGGGCACTCTGGAACAGTTAGGTGCCGGAGGGAATACCACGCTCACGGGGGCAAACTCCGGCTTCAGCGGTGCCATTTCCTTAACGGCGGGCGCTCTCACTGCGGGCGCTTCCTCCGCCCTGGGCACGGGTGTGATCGCGTTTAATGGAGGCACTTTGGGGTACGGAAGTGGCGTCAGCACGGACTACAGTTCCCGCTTCAGTCCGATTGGCACAGGCCTTACTGCGTTCGTGGATACTGGTGCAAATAATGTGACCTTTGCGGGCACACTGTCCGGAAGCGGTAACTTCACCAAGGCCGGATCCGGCACTTTGGATTTAAGCGCAGCAAACACCTTTACGGGGACGATGAAGGTGTCGGCTGGAACCTTGCGGCTTGGAGCTTCCGGAGGGTTGGCGAACGGAGTGATTGAGATCTTCCCAGGGGCCGCCATGGATGTGAGGGCGCAATCAGCCGGTTGGAATCTTGTTTCTGGGCAGACGCTTGCGGGCGGCGGGCAAATGTTAGGCGGACTCAACTCCCTTGCAGGGTCCCGTGTGGCGCCAGCTGTTAACGGCGGCTTCGGGACGCTCACTACGGGTAGTCTTAGCCTCTCGGGCGAAGTGAAATTGCGTCTTGGAGCTGGCGCGACGGGTGACAGGCTCGCCGTCAACGGAGCGCTCACGCTCGGTCCAGGAAGCACGCTTACTTTGAGCGACGCCGGGCTCAATGGTTTGTCCGGCTTCAGTACCGGAGACTTTGTTCTGGCTTCGTACAGCAGCTCGAGCGGCACGTTCTCAACCGTTAATTTGATCAGCTCCACCTACCAACAGCAACTGGTTTACGGCGCCAACCAACTGCTTTTAAAGGTGAAGCTGAGTGGGACAAGCAGCGAATGGACAGCTGGCTCAGGGGACCTTCTTTGGAGCTCGGCTTCAAACTGGAGTTCACCCGACGCTCCCGGAGTTTGGGAGAGCAGCCGGGGCTTGGACATCGCTGCCTTGGGGGCGGCTTCCACGCCGGTCGCCATCACGCTCTCTGCGGAAAAGACGCAGCTCAGGATGCTGTCTCTGGCCGCAGCGACTGGCACTGGCTACACACTTGCGGCCTCTGGTTCTACACAAGCGTTATGGTTTTATGATGAAGACGGCGGCGTTGCCCAAATCTCCGTATCCGCAGGCAGTCACGTGATCGCTTTGCCCGTGGTTTTGGAGCGTGATCTTTTAGTAAATATTGGAACGGGTTCAGCGGGCTTGACGGTTTCTGGCAGCATCCGCGGGACCGGAGCGCAGGGACTGAAACTCGCGGGTTCAGGGCGTCTGACGCTGTCCTCGGCCAACACCTACACGGGGCAGACACAGGTTTTTGGGGGTACTCTCGTGGCCGGCGATACTCATAGCTTCGGCACCGGTTCGCTGGTGGTAAATGGGGGCTTGGTGGATATTCAAAACTCACCGGTCTCGGTTGCTGCGTTGCAACTAGACTCCAGCGGCGCTCTTCTGTTTGGGATTTCTTCCCCCGTGACTGTGGCTGGAAATGCTTTGTTAAATGGCTCAATTTCTGTTGCCGGTGCAGTCGATGCGGGAACGATCGGCCGCTATGTATTAATGACGGCCGCAGGATCGTTGAGTGGCAGCTTTGTGACGGGATATGTTCCTGACGCCACAAACTATTACCTCAAACAAACGCCATCGCAGCTCAATCTGCAACGCAAGGCCACCATCGGTAATGTCGCAGTCTCCACCACGGCGGCGGATATGATTATCGGTGGCAGCGTAGGAGTCAGCCTCACGGTTGCAAACAACGCGCCCAACCTTGCGGACGATCTGAGTTTGTTTCTCACCGTTGGCAGCGCCTTAACTGGCACAGGCTCCCTCGCTGGAGTTTCTGCGGGGTCTTCAGGAACAATTGGAGGAATCTACTATAGGGGCCTCACGGTGGGAGCCGCGCAGACAGGCACGTTCACGCTTACCGGAATTAACACCTCCAATTCCACAGTAGGAAGCGCGATGACGGTGAATGTTTACGACCATGCCGCACCCAGCCTTAGCTCCGGCACCATCGCTCTTGGAGATGTGATTGTCGGCTATGGCGGCCTAATTACTGGAACTAACAGCCTCTCCGTTTCCAACGGCGACGGTTACCGCTCGGATCTCAAGACGGTCGGCGGCACTTTCAGAAGCAGTGTGTTACTCAATAATCTCAATTTAATCGCTCCGGGTAGTCTCGGCACGATCGCCGCATCTTTGATGCCGGGCCGCTCCGTAGGGACCTTTGCCGAATCTTTTGCACTCCAGTTTGCTGATGATTCTTTGCTCAATGGTGCGTCCCTGAACCTGGGCACCTTAAATGTGAGCGTGACGGGCCAGGTCCTGGACCACGCCAGCGCCGTGTTGGGAAGTGGCGTGCTTTCCCTTGGAAATTTGAGGGAAGGATATACAGGGCCGGTTACGAGCTCAGGCAGTCTCAATATCACCGCGGCCTCCGGGCTGCGAGTGGCGCTCAGGAGTGCCGCAACTCCCAGTGGCGGTGTTTCCCTCAACTCCCTGGCTGGGGTCGCTCCCGGATCCTCCGCCGGCATTTTCGCCACCTTGAACGCAGGGCGGAGCGCCGGGGCCATCAACGAGGCTCTTGGGGTGATTTATGGAGACGATTCCGCCCTCAATGGCGCACTCTCTAACGTGGGGACCGGCACTGTAACCGTTTCAGGGGGAGTCTACCGGTTGGCCTCCGGCACCTTGGCTTTCAGCGGCTCCATCCTGGCGGACGGCGGGACTCTTTCGCTTGGTTCCATCCGGGTGGGCGGGACGTTTGCCACCGCTGGCCTGGACGTCAAAAATCTCCAGATCGCAGACCCCTTCTCGGAGAAACTTGGTACCGTAGTTTCTGGCTCCAGTGGGTTGGGATATGGATCAGGGGGTCTGAGTTTAGTGAGCGCAGGATCAACAGCCGTAGGAGCGGTATCGTTGGGACTCAGAGGCGCCGCTACATCCGAGGTCGGTCTGAAGGCAGGCGCAGTGACGCTCCAGTTTAATTCCAACGGGACTGGAACCAGTGGCTTAAATCTAGAGTCGTTAGGCTCTCAAACGATCAACCTAACTGGGAACGTCTATCGACTCGCCGTTGCTTCGCTTGAAAACAATACGGTCCAATTCCAAACCGTGCGCGAGGGCGGCACTCTTGGGGCCGGCACGCTCAGGCTTGCTAACACGGCTGTCGGCGATGGCTTCTCCGACGATTTGGGCGCTGCAATCGCTTCAACGAATACCCAAGTGATTGCCAGCGGAAGTATCGACAGGCTGGTAGCTGGCGGAACCAATGATTCGTCGCTGCAAATCGGTTACAACCTCAATGGAGTGGGTGCGGGTTCCATCAACACCACGGCAACGCTTTCTTTCACCTCCAAGGGGCAGGTTGGAACGGGTCTGGGCGATGCAACGCCAACTGTTTCATCGCAGACGGTTCAAATTCTTGGCGCCGTGTACCGTGTGGCGATGGGAACGCTCGGCAGTTCCACTCTCACGCTCGGGGCAGTGCGTGAAGGTTCCCCTTTTTCAGAAGGAACGGTTTCCGTGGTCAACGCCGCGACTGCAGATAACTACTCTGAAAAGCTGAACGTCATCCTCAATGGCGCGACTGGTGATGCGACCGTGACGGGTGGTTCCGTGAATCTGCTGGCGGCTGGCTCTGGGAGCGCTTCTGCATTGCGAGTAGCGTTGGGAGGGACGTCGACGGCTGGGGTGAAAACTGGAGCAGTGGTGGTGAACTATGCCTCGGACGGTATGGGAACAAGCGGGCTGAGTGTCATCGGGGGCGGCTCCCAGACGTTGACGGTTAGTGGGAACGTCTATCGTATGGCTTCCGGCACGCTGAGCACCTTAAGCCTGAGTTTGGGCAACATCCGTGCGGGTGGCGTGGTGGGCGGGAGTCTGATCGGAATCAGCAATGTTTCCGCAAGCGATGGGTTCTCCGATCTGCTGGGTGTGTTGGGTAGTGTCACGGCCGGGTTTGCGTTAAGTGTTGGCTCGGCGACGGTGAGCGCCGGAACACTGGCGGCCGTGGGAGTTGGATACACAGGTGATGTGGTAACAGCCGGTCTCAAGAGTGGTACGTTAAACTTTGCCCTGTCGTCCATAGGTCAGGCCGGGACAGGGCTGGCGACGCTGAACATGGGGACACAGTCCGCAAATGTAACGGCGACTGTCTACAGAATGGCCACTGGGGCCTTGCTGACTGGCGGAACTTTCCTAGCCGGGGGCGGGACGCTTTCACTCGGAGTGATCCGCGAAGGCGGCGTATTTGGAACGACTCTGGTAGACGTGAAAAACACTCAGGTAGTCGATGCCTTCAGCGAAAAATTGGACGTCCTGATTACTGGCACCAGCGGCTTTGCGGTGGCCTCCGGCAGCCCGTCTTTGGTGGCCGCGGGCTCGATCGCCACCGGAACGCTTACCCTAGGCTTCGGCTCCAATGTGTTTGCAAGCGCTGGTAAGCAGACAGGCAGCGTGGTGGTCGGGTTCAACACCAACGGCACCGGGAGCAGCGAACTGGGCATTGCGGCAAACGGCTCGCAGACGGTGAATGTGGCAGGGGATGTTTATCGCGTTGCGGCAGGGACGCTCGGGAGCCCCACAGTCACGCTCGCGGCAGTACGTGAAGGAACGGAGTTTGCGAGCGGAACGGTGTCTGTGCGGAACAGCGCTCTTGCGGATGGCTATAGCGAAAAACTGAACGTGAGCCTCACTGGCACCACGGGTGATGCGACGGTAACCAGCGGGACGCTGAACCTGCTGGCGGCCGGAGGCGCCAACAGCACGACACTGCTAGTATCGTTGGGCGGAACCTCGAGCGCCGGTGCGAAGAGGGGAACGGTGCTAGCGAACTACACCTCCGACGGCACGGGGACGAGCGGCCTTTCCGCCGTCGCCAGCGGCTCGCAGTCGCTCACTGTGACCGGCAGCGTGTACCGTCTGGCCTCAGGCTTGCTGAGTGCGGTGAACCTGAATCTCGGCAATGTCCGCGCCGGTGGTGCCTTTGGGGGATCCAGCATCAACGTTAGCAATGTTTCCGTGAACGATGGGTTCTCGGACTTGTTGGGCGTTGCAAGCAACGCCTCGGGTGGTTTCTTCGTGAGCGCCGGTTCGGCTACGGTAGCTACTGGAACCTCGGCAAACGTTGCTGTGGGATATACGGGTGATGTCGTGACGGCTGGTTTGAAGAGCGGCACGTTGACCTTTGGTCTTTCGTCCGTCGGTCAGAGTGGAACAGGTCTTGCGCCTGTCGCGCTTCCGGAACAAACCGTGTCTGTAAGCGCCATCGTCTACCGTGCGGCGACTGGTGCACTGTTGTCTAACGGTACGGTGCGGGCGAGTGGAAGCACGCTCGACTTGGGCAAGACACGGATAGGGAATGCTTTCGGGACGGTGGTCGTGGATGTCGCCGCCACAGGGGTTTCGAGCGATGTTTATACGGAAAAACTCAACGCACTTATTGGTGGCACCGCGGGGTTCGCCACTGGAAGCGGTACGGTTTCGTTGTTGTCAGCGGGAGGCACCGCGTCGGGTGCTCTGGCGGTGGGACTCGGCATCGCAAGTGTGGCAAGCGCCGGGCCGCGCATGGGATCGGTCACGGTGGCTTTTCAGACGGACGGGACCGGAACCAGTGGGCTGGGGACTGCCCAGATGGACTCGCAAACCCTGAACTTAAGTGGCTCTGTGTACCGGCTCGCAACAGGTTCGCTCCTCTCAAACGCGGTCTCGTTGGGAAACATCCGGCAGGGTGGAACTTTTGCGACAGTCGCTGTTCCGCTGCAAAATAGTTCCGCTGAAGATGGTTATAGTGACGACTTGGCGGCCGTTCTCAGCGCTTCGAGCCCCGGGTTTATAACCAGCGGTAGCGTGTCCGCACTGAATGCCGGTAGTTTATCCGCCTCCAGCCTCAAGCTGACTTTTGTGGGTGACACGACAGCAGCGGGATCACTCTCAGGGAGCGCCACGGTTGCATACACTTCGAAGGGACAGGCAGGCACTGGATTAGCTGATGCCACACCGACGGTAAGCTCTGGAAGCATTCAGCTAACGGGTTCCATCTACCGCCTCGCCGTTGGCTCCCTAGTAGGTGCCTCCACGTTTGATTTCGGGGCAATCAGGGTGGGGGACACATTTTTGCCACTCGCAGTGAGTGTCAGCAATACGGCAGGTTCGGATGGTTTTAGTGACGATCTGTCTGCCGCTATCAGTGCGGCGACGGGCGGTTTTGTGGGGTCGGGGAGCGTGTCTGCGTTGTCTGCGGGAGCGCCAGTCGCGCAAAATCTCTCCGTGCGATTTGGTGGAGTGCCGACGTCAGCAGGCTCTTTGCAAGGCGTCGCAACATTGGCTTACCGTTCGAACGGAAGGGAGGGCACAAACTTAGAAGATGCAGTGCCGCAAATTGCCTCTCAGGAGCTCGAGCTCAAAGGTTCCGTCTATCGAGCGGCTAGCGTGACGCTAAACAGCGGCGGCTCACTCAACATCGATCTTGGTCGTGTCCATGCAGGGGGTTCACTCAGCTCCGGTAGCCTGTTGATAGGGAACGGTGCCACTGCCGATGGATATTCGGATGATTTGGCTGTTTCGATTTCGAAGGAAGGGGCTCTTTATTTTAGTAGCGGCTCTTTGCGTTTAGCGGCTGGTAGTGTGGCCGCCGTGGATCTGACATTTGGTGGGGACACGACGACGGCCGGGATCAAGTCCGCTACGGTAAATTTGGGGCTGATCTCCTCAGCCAGGCTCGGAACCGGGTTGGTTGATTTATCGCTTCCTGCCAGAAGCGTGCAAGTGACGGGGCAGGTCTATTCTGGAAAGGGCCAGTGGGTCGCTGGAACCGCTGGGGCGTGGACGGATTGGAATCAATGGAGTGCTCTTGGGGGGCGGCCCGGTTTGGATGCGATTCTCAGTCGCGGCGTTGATACAGCCACGCTAACGTCAGGCCCCAGTGTGATGGTGGTGACATTGGCAGGGGCAACCGTGGAGCTTGCTTCGCTGACTTTGGAGGGTTCCGGGGGCGTCAGCCTCGTCGACGGCACCGTGTCTCTGAGCTCCCTTGGAGGGAGTCCCATGCTCTCTGCTTCAGGGGGCACCCATACTATCGGCGGCGCGGTGCTTCTTGAGCAAGCGACGACGATCAAGGTCGAGACGCTCGCTAAACTATCCATCAACGGCTTAGTCACCGGGTTTGGTGGCCTCACAAAAATTGGCGATGGTACACTTTACCTTGCCACTGGCTACACGACTGACGGGCCTACTCTAGTTTCTGCAGGTCGCCTTGAGCTGGGTGTGGGAGCGAAGGTTGGAGCTGGTGATATTTCTCTCTCGGCAGGCAGCCAGCTGGCTTTTAATCTGAGCGATAACCTATTCTTGCCTAACAAGATTGAGGGGGCAGGGAGGGTTATAAATCTGAATCCTCTCTACAACGTCACCTGGAATGGCGGCTCCACTGTGGTTCTCGCGTTAAGTGTGCCGAATGGGGGTAGCGTGGATGTTTCAACGCTAACGCCCAAAGAAGCGGTGCTGTTTACTTCCGGCACGATTTACGTGAGCGCAGGGAGCGCGGCACAGACCGTGGGCAACGCTTTTTCCGTCGGCACATTGGTTAGCTTTGCCATTCCCAAGGATTTGTCGGTTGAGTTAAACGGTCCAGTGTCGGGACCTGGTGCTTTGGTCAAAGAAAGCGGAGGCTCTCTTATTTTAAGTGGCACAAACTCGTACAGCGGCGGTACGAATGTATCCATCGGAACACTCGTGGCGCGCAGCGATAACGCACTTGGTGGAGGCGCAGTGCAGATCTCAGAACTGGGTCTGTTGATGATCAATCCAAAGACGGATCTGCCAGTATTGACGGTCCAAAATACCATTGCTGGCGCGGGCAAACTCTTGGTAAGCGGGAGTGGGCATGTAATGCTTTCAGCAGCTTCAAACACCTATACGGGCGGCACGGAAGTGGCGGGCGGGACTCTTGAAATCAGAAAGAATGGGGCGCTTGCGGCTGGTCGTGTTTCCCTTAAAGAGGAGGCGACTCTTCTAGTAAACGTGTCCGCAAACGAGCGGGTGACTTTGACAAACGGTTTCTCCGGGGCGGGACTGTTGCTCAAGGAAAACTCGGGAACACTTGTTTTGAGCGGTGCCAATACCTTGTCGAAAGGGACTGTATTGAATGCAGGGACGTTGGAGATCATGCCCTCCGGCGGGGTTGGCGCTGCATTGACTCTTGCCGGCGGGGTCTTGAGTTTTCCGGGAGATCCTACTGCGAGCAAAAAAGCAGATTTGGCGGTTACGATTGGCGCCCCGTCGGCCGTCAAAGGAACCGTGGTAGTTAACGTGAATGCGGGTGCCATTGCAGAGTTGGCTGGTGACCTTAGTGGATCAGGTACACTGGCGAAAACGGGCGCGGGTGTATTTAGTGTCTCAGGCAGGGTCACGGTAGATGCCGGGCAGACATTAACGGTCGAAAGCGCTGAGAGCGGCTCAAGGGGCTTGGTGAAAGCCGGTGGTGGAACGTTGGTATGGTCCGGAGTCGGCTCCACTCAGGGTGCGGTGAATGTGAACGGGGGAATGCTGGATGTTCAGGGGCAGCACGTTTTAAGCGATAGTACGAAGTCAGGAGGGGGAACCTTGATGGTCTCCGGAAATGCACGATTTACGGGGACAACTATCCTTCAGGAAGGCTCGACGATCGTTCGCACAAGCGAGGCGCTTGCCCAGGTGCCTTTGCTTGTGGTGGGAGGCAAAAATTCCGAGGGAGTGACTTTAGATGTGTCCGGAATTGATGGAGGACTGGGCCTCACGGCGGGTCAAACATTGAAAGGGCGGGGAACCTTGCGCGGAACGGTTGTCTTCAATCAGGGCTCAACCATTGCGCCAGGAAATTCGATTGATCGGCAGACCATCGAGGGCGTTGCGAGCTTTAAGGGCGGGGTTTACCAGGCGGAGTATGCGATGGATGGATCCCATTTTAAAAGCGACCTGTTACGTGTGATTGCCAACTCAAAGGCGCCTGCCGGTCTTTCCAATGTTGGAGTTGCTAATTTAAACAGCGGGCTTCTCATCCCGGTAGCCACCACGCGAATCAAGGATTTCCTTGCCCACACCGCCGTCGTACTGACCGCCGATAAAATCAACGGAACGTTTGATACACTCAACAGCAGCGCCGTGATTAAAACCTCCATAACGCAGGTCGTTGTCGACGCAAACGATGCGATCGTCGCGAGCCCAGCTCAAAACGGATTTCCCCTGCGCGAGGGTATCGCACTGACTGTCCAACGCCTGCCCTACACTCAGGTGACTACGCCCGGTGTCCGTGCGCAAGTCGGAGCCGCGCTCGATCGTGTTTTGAATAGCGCTTACCTCAGCGAAGCCTCCCCGCTGAGCTTCAATGCGGCGGTGGCTCCGACGTCTGCCATAGCCGACGGCTCGTTGTCCGCGGTCCTCAATGTCCTTGATGCGGGATCTTCTCTCCAAGTGAACGCGGTCCTAGACCAGTTAAGTCCACAAGTGTATGCGGAACTTTATTCGCAATCACTGAGCCGATTGCAGGATATTCAGAAGACTGTCAGCGATCGCTTGAGTGCGCTGGGAACTGCTCTTGTCACGGAAGGCCGGCCTGAAGTGTTAGCCAGTGCGACCGGCGTTGGGGAAGAGAACGCCATGACTGCCTGGACGAACACCTACGGCAGTGCCTCCGCTCATCCAGGGAATAATTCCTTGGGAGACCAAGGCAGCAGTCTAAGTAATTATGGAAATGTCAGCGGCGTGGAGCGCAGGCTGGGTTCGCTTGCGCTCGGTTTGCTGGGAGCGGTTGGAGGGGGTAGTGAGCAAATGAATCTTACGGGCGCACGTATCTCGAGCGACAGTTGGCATCTGGGTCTTTATATGAGCTCGCCACTTTTCTGGAGACTGTTTCTGGATGTCTCCGGATTTTATGGAGAGGGAGACAGCACGATTCGTCGCACGCAGAATATCCCCGGGGTAGGTGTCTTTCAGTCCAGAGAGAAGGCAATGACGCAGGAATGGTTGATGCAGGTCGGAATGGGGGCGCAGCTTGCTTCGGCAAGTGCCGGATGGAGCGTGGTTCCGAGTATTAGAATTGCCCATGCTGGCATGCGGCAAAATCGGATAAGCGAGAGCGGAGTGGGCTCGCTTGGAATCAAGACCGATGCTGCGGTTCAGGGGACCTTCATTTCGCGTATGGGTCTGGAGGTCGCGAATGAGTGGCGCCTAGGGCGGTTGCCCGTGCGGACGAGCGGCAATGTGGCTTGGGTTCATGATTTTGATTCGAAGCCACGAATGGTGGGTGTTCGATGGGATGGCGCACCGGACGTCCCGTGGGCTATCAGCAGCGGAAAGCAGACTTCTGATGCGATGCGTGCCGGTTTCTCTTTCGAAGTGGGTCTCGGAGACCGGAGAACATTGCGCTTGTACGGAGAACAGGAGTTCCTCCAAGGCAGCAAGGTTCTACGCGGAGGGGTGAGCTACACTATCGGCTTCTAACCTTCCTCCCCCGGCAGGCTCATGCCAGCCAGTCGCGGGCTACTTTTCCTGCCACGTCCGTGAGACGGAAGTCGCGCCCCTGAAAACGGTGGGTCAGGCGCAGATGGTCCATGCCAAAAAGATGAAGCATCGTAGCGTGGAGATCGTTGATGTGGACGGGGTCTTTTACAATATTCCAGCCGATCTCGTCTGTTTCCCCGTAAGTCATTCCACCTTTGATGCCTCCGCCTGCGAGCAAAATTGTGAAGGCGTTTGGATGATGATCCCGGCCAGTCACATTTTTGCTGCCGCCCCGGTTTTCGCCAAGAGGTGTGCGGCCAAACTCTCCGGCGATTACGACCAGGGTTTCATCCAAAAGGCCGCGTTGTTTGAGGTCTTTGAGGAGTGCCGCGATGGGTTGGTCTGCCATGCCGCTGTTAAAGGCGAGTTCTTCGTCCAAATTGGAGTGATGATCCCAGCTCGCATGGACGATGTTTACAAAACGCACGCCCCGTTCGACAAGACGCCGCGCCAGCAAACAATTTTTTGCATAGTTCTGGTATTGACCGGGCCCGCCGCCGCGGCTCGCTTTGATTTTGGCGTCTTCGCGTCCGACCCCGTACATCTCAAGTGTCGCGGGTGTTTCGTCGGAGATATCGATAAATTCGGGCGCCGCTGTCTGCATGCGGAATGCGAGTTCGTAGGCGGCGATTCGCGAAGCAATCTCAGGATCCTGCATTCGCTCAAAATGGCGGGCGTTGAGTGCAGCGAGGGCGTCGAGTCCTTCTCTTTGCAGCGCAGCGGATACACCGGCTGGATTGCGGAGGTTCAGAACCGGGTCGCCTTGGTTGCGAAACAGCACTCCGGAATAGACGCTCGGAAGAAAGCCGGATTGCCACAGGGACGTGCCTGCGCTCGTTCCTCGCCCAGCGGTGAGGACGACGTAGCCGGGAAGATTGCTGGAATCGCTTCCCAAGCCGTACGTCAACCACGAGCCCATGCTGGGAAGACCGAACGTGCCGCGGCCGCAGCTTAAGACAAGCTGGGCCGGGTGATGATTGAACTGGTCGGTGTGCATCGAGCGCACCTGGAGAATGTCGTCCGCGCACTGAGCCAGATTGGGAAGCAGGTCGCTGAACTCCATGCCTGATTCGCCGTGTTTGGAAAACTTCCTAGGAGATCCCATTAAAACAGCCGACTCTTTTTTGATGAACGCAAAACGGACGTTTTTGGTGAGCGATTCCGGCAGCGGCTTCCCGTTGAGTTCGTTTAATTTGGGTTTCGGGTCGAAAAGATCCAGTTGGCTAGGCGCGCCCTCCATGAAAATAAAGATGCAGTTTTTGGCGCGCGGCGCAAAATGGGGCGGCTTCGGGGCGAGCGGATCTGCAGCCAGCGGAACGCCTTCTGGAGCTGCAAGCAGGCGGTCTTCAGAAAGAAGAGAACCGAGAGCCAGCATGCCAAGCCCGTTGGCCGTGGTGGTGAAAAAGTCGCGTTTGGTGAAGTGCGCTGCTTCTTGAATGGGGTTCATAAGCGACGTGTAAAAAGTTAAGAGAGGAGCGAGAGTGACGGTTAATCCCGAGTGATAAATTCGTCCGTGTTGAGAACAACACGAGCCACGGCCGTCCAGGCAGCGATTTCGGCGTTGGCCTCTGTTTTTTGCAGTTCTTTATTTTGAGAAAAAAACGACTCCCTCGCGGAGTGTAAAAGTTTGAGAAGAGCCGTGGTCTCTATGGCATCGGGAAGACGCAACAGGCAGGTTTGGAAGAGACGCCCGAGGCGTTTGGTCTCAGGCGCATCGGAAAGTTCCGTCGAACCGGCGATGGTCTTCGCAAGCGCCTGCGCCGCCTCTGCAAATGTCTGCGCATTGAGAGTGGTAAGCGCCTGCAGCGGCGTGTTCGAAACGGTGCGGCGCACGTTTGCTACGTTTGCGTCAGGACAATCGAAGGTGACCAAGTCCGGGTAGGGAGAGGTGCGTTTGAAAAACGTATACATCCCGCGGCGGTACCGGTCTTCGCCGCTGCTTTCGACCCAGCGGAAGTTGCCGGCGTAACTGAGCGAAGCAATCTCCGGCGGCATCGGGGGAAAGACGCTGGGGCCACCGATCTTGCGGGATAGTTGGCCCGCCGCGGCAAGGTGCAAATCGCGGACGACTTCGCCTTCCACCCGGAAACGGTTTTGTCTGGCGAGAAGGCGGTTGAGCGGGTCTTGGTCGGCCAGATCCTGGCGCGCTATGGAGGATTGTCGGTAAGTGGCTGAGTTCATGATACCCCTAATCAGCTCTTTCCGGCTCCAGCCATTGTCGAGCAATTGGCTGGCGCAAAGATCCAGGAGCTCCGGATGGGTCGGTCGCTCACCTCTAACCCCAAAATCACCGGCCGAGCGCACGATGCCTTCACCGAAAAGACGCATCCAAATTTGATTGGCAAAAACACGGGCGGTAATAGGGTGGTCGGGTTGGACAAGCCAGCGCGCCAAGTCGAGGCGGTCGGGCACGGTCTGCTTGCGGGAATGGATCGCCGGCAAGACCGCGGGTGTCCCGGGAGATACGGAGTCTTTGGGGGAAAGAAACTCGCCCCTGTGCAGGACTCGCGTTTCGCGGTCCGAGCGCCTCTGGGCCAGTACCCGAACTTCCATCAAGGGAGGTTTTGGGCCGGACGCCTCTGCCTTGGCTAAAGCCCGTCTGGCCGCGTTGGCCTCCGGATCAAAGAATGTGAGCCAGTCGACGATGTTTTCTCGCTGCTCGGTGGTCCATTTTTCTGACCCGGTGTCGACCAACCGCTTGAGCTCAGCTTTGAGAAGGCTCTCCGGGGTTTCACCGATAAACGCACTCATCCGAAAATGACCCAAAAGATGATTCGGGTTCTTGGTGCTTAGCTGTTCGAGGTGTACACGCAGTGTCCGAGGCGCGTCCTCTGAAATTGGGCGAACAAGTTGAAAGCTAATATTTTGAGGCTTTCCGGTCCCTCCCATGATGGCCCAGCCTGTTTCGGGATTGTCGTCCAGCGTGGCCTCGGCGGCGAAGCCCTGTTGAGCAAAGGAGGCTTTTGGAGAGTGCAGCTCCCTTTCTTCAGACACACCGCTCTTCAGGGTCTCGATCGTGACACGGGTGAGCACGAAGTTTCCGCTGGAACTCAGGCCCGGCCCCTTTTCAGGCAGCGAATCCTCGGGGAGGACTTCGAGCTGGAAGCCGCTCACCGTGCCTGCCGGGAGTGTAAACTCCAGCGTATAGGTATCCGTTGGGTTCGGTTTTCCTGAGACTAGCACCGAGTCGTCGGGCATCCCGGTGAGGGTTGCCTTTTTGTAGCTGGAGAGGTGTTGCGGCTTAAGGTGTACCTGTTGTGCTTTGGCACCAGCGAGTTCGCTCAGACGCTTTTGCATCGCGGTTTCCCAACCAGGCAAACGGTTCAAAAGTGGGGCGCGAGATTCGAGTGCCTCCTTCCTGCGATTCTCGAGCACAACAACATGCGCTGCGTTTTTCTCAGCGTAAGCCTCCAGTGCTGTTTTGGAGGTGCCTACTTTAGATGTGCTCTCATCGGCATTGTTGAAGAAAGAAAACAACTGATAATACTCTTTTTGGGAGATCTGGTCGTATTTGTGGGAGTGGCACCTGGCACAACCCACGGTGTGGGCCATCCATACGCTGCCGGTGGTCTCGGTCCGGTCAAAAACAGCTTCGATGCGGTATTGTTCCTGATCCACACCACCCTCACGGTTTGTGAGGGTTTGGCGGTGGAAAGCGGTGGCCAAAAGTTGCTCTGGAGTCGGATTTTCAAGAAGGTCTCCTGCGAGCTGCTCAATGGTAAAAATGTCGAGGGGCATGTCCGCATTGATGGCGTTGATGACCCAGTCCCGGTAGCGCCATGCGTCTGGGCGAGGGCTGTCCTTTTCAAAGCCATCGCTATCGGCGTAGCGGGCCTGATCTAGCCAGTGCCGTCCCCACCGTTCTCCAAAATGGGGAGAGGCCAGCGCCCTGTCGACCAGCCGCGCGTAGGCACCATCAGCGGTGTCATTCAAAAACGCTGCCGCTTCCTCGGGTGTTGGAGGCAAGCCGAGCAAATCGTAGTAGACGCGTTTGAGAAGCGTGGTTTTGCCGGCCTCGGGGGAGGGTCGGATATGAAGGCTTGAGAGCTTGGTGCGGACAATAGAGTCAATTTGCGCAGAAACTTTTTCGGTGGAAAATGGCGGGCGTTGGATCGGGGAATAAGCCCAGTGTGTGGCCCACTGCGCACCCTCGGCTACCCAGCGCTTGAGCTTTTCGACCTCCTCCGCTTTCGGGCGTTTCTCTTTTTTTGCCGGCGGCATTTTGTCGTCGGCATGCGCTGCAAGGAGCCGCGTCACGACTTCGCTGGCTTCGGGCTTCCCAGGAACGATGCCGGCGGCTCCGCTTTCCAGAGCCTTTAGAGCACCGGCTCGGGAGGTCAATGCAAGCCCGCCCTTGGCCTTGTCGGCGCCGTGGCATTCGAGGCAGTACTCTGCAAAAAAGGGTTGAATGTCTCTCGCAAAGTCGACGCTGGCGTAAAGCGCAATGGGGAAACTGGTGATGAGGGCAACACTCGATAGGAGCAAACGCATGAGTCTAGTGGGTGGACCCTAAGGTTACCCTAAAAAGGGGCTTTTGTTAGTCTAAGTTCAACCCTTGCACACTCTGTTTTCAAATCAATCCGAGGTAATGCAGCGGCCGGCGGCTGAATTTCTCATGGGACGGGCTGCACCGGTGGATCCCTGCGCCATCCAACGCTTAATTCGCTCCACTTATCCGAGTCCCGGACACCTCGAAGAGTAGACATCCGTGCTGCGCTTGCGCACGGTGCGTTTTTCCGCCGCCCCGCCGTCATCTTTGCCCGCTCCCAATCGATCACGCCAGGCCGCATTGCCAGAGCCGCCATCGAGAGGCGGACTTTGCCGCTGCCGGAGTCCTGCGGAGAGCGCCAAATAGAGCGGCCTTTGTCCAAACGCTTGCCTCAGGTCCATAAACCGCGGCCCTCTCAGTAAAAATTCATACATGGGTCGGGCGATGAAATTGGCGACCCCGACAAAATATGGCCCCAACGGTAAACTCCCCGTTGCCTCGATAGTGTACGCGACATTTAGCGCGCCAAGCGACAATGCCACGCGCGCGGCCTGTGGAGTGGAGCGAAAAGCGAGTCCCTTATAAAAAACGGCTCTGGATGCTGGCCCTCTGCGCCCGATAAGTCATTCTTTCTGAGAAATGAAATGCGTTGTGATTACTCCGATCGGACCAGGGCATGAGGTCTTGGCAAAGGAATGCCAGGCAACCGTGGAGCGTGCATGGGCGGCTGATCCCGGGAACTTCACCGAGTTGGAGCATTTGCGGGTGGACGATACGCGCGGACTGCTGGGACGTTCGGAGGCTCGAAACCGAGCGGTTCTCCGTGCGTTGGAGACGGGGGCGGATTGGATTTTTTTCTTGGATGCAGATGACGGACTGCTTCCCGGAGCTTTTCGCTCGGTGTCGCCTTTCCTGGGGCACTATGAGGCGGTTTGGGGGAGCATCATCGAGATGAGCCCGGGTCAGACCGCTTTTGATGTCCGCGTTCCTCAGGTTCTGACTTTGGGCTCGTTTACGGAGGTATTGCTTCATGATCCCTACCATACGCTTCAGATGGGGCATTTCGTGCGAGCATCGGTTGCGGCGCAGCATCCGTTTCACACGGGCATGAACACCGGGGAGGACTTCGATTACTATCTCCGGCTTTGGGAAAACCATCACTGTGCGAAAGTCCAGGAGGCATTTTTTGTGAACCGACGCGGGGCGCATTCGAGTGGGCCGCGCTCTGCGGACGGCAGCCAGTGGCGGGCTGCTGTGGAGGGGCTCCTGACTGAGGCGAGGGCAAAAGCCGGTGTTTCAGCTGAGAGTCCGGCTGGGCGTGTAGTCGTCAACGCGAAGACGTTGGAGTACCGGGGCTGGATTGGCAGCCAGGCGATTGCGCCGCAAAATGTTCCTTATGAAGCGCTTTCAGCGGTGTTCCCTTTTCACGGTGAGTGGACGGTGGATTGCTATGAGAGTGCGCCGTTCACACTGGTTTCAGAGAATGACGATCCTGCGGTCAAGTCCATTTTTTGGACCGGTACATTTGAGCCGGAGGTGATGGATGTTTGGTTGCGTTTGGCGCGTGAGGCGGCTGAAATCGTGGATGTTGGGTCCTTCGGCGGCCTCTATGGACTAGCGGCAGCGGCGCAACCTCGGCGAACGCGGGTGTCTTTTGTGCATTCACTCTTGGCCAATCGGTTGAGAGTTCAGCGCAACCTGGAATCGAATACGTTCGAGCACGCCCCGGTGATGGTGTCTTCGTTATCTTTGTTGGAGGTCGGGAGAGGCTTTTCAAATCGTGCGGGTCTACTGGTGGGCGTGGATATGCAGGGGGCGGGTAAAACTGGTCTCCCTGAGATGGAGGCCATCCTCGCAGTGGCGGCCCCTGATCTTCTCATCCACGGACTGAGCACTGAGGGCTGGGAGTCGTGGCAGGGGCTGTTTTCATTGTACAACTTTCGTTTTTATCGAATCTGCAGAGGCCGCCGCGGCTTGGAGATGTCGCACCGCTTCGCAATAGACCCAGGAGCTCAAACACGAGACTTTCTGGTCACATGCAAGAGTCCAGACGAGGTCCGTAAGATTCTCGGAATGAATGTAGAGGAGCTATAATCTGAACTCTGGGGAGGCGCGCTTCGCTGGTTCAATGCAGCAGCCTCAATGGGACGCCGCAGAACTATCGCCGTTGAGTGATCGCTGCTTGCGGTTAACCACGACGTTCCCCCCTGAATCAACAACACCTGTCTAAACTTTGGCGTAGAGCCGTAGACCCCACTTTGGGTGATTCAAGTTCTAAGTCGTATCCAAAGGTGTTAAGTGCATCGTGAGGGACTTGACCTAAGGAAAGTGCTGAGCCATTTTGAGGAACAGGTGTCTCTCTTTTCAACCAGCACCGCCGCACTTTTCGGCCGCCTTTTACATGAGCCTTTTAGTTTCCCTGCCAGTCTTTTTTGAAGTTTTTGCGGGGCGTCTGCGCCAAATAGGAAGACTTATGCACCCCTCGAGAAATCAATTGTTTATTTCATCAGTGCTTCGATTTGCGGGTGTGTTTTTGGTGGTTGTTTGCTGCATTAAAGCCCGAGGCGAGGGGGTTATACCTCCCGCTTTGGAGCGCACAATCGGCGTGCTGACTGCGGAGTCTCCGATGCCGCAGGCTTCGGTTTTGCAGATCGCAGGTGAGACAGTGTACCAGGTGTCGCTGTTGGCCGGGGGGGTGCCACGGAATTGGATTTTAGATGCGGCTGGGGTTCCTTTGCATGTCCAACTTTTAGATCGCGAGATCCCCGGCCCCATCCGTGCAATTTTACAAAATGAGGCACGGGCTGGAAAGAAAGTGATCAGTTTTGCGCGAACCTATGAAGAGGGGCAAGTGGTCTACGAGGCGGAGGTTGGTTCTCTTACCGCCCACACAAACATCACCTTTAGTCAGGATGGGAAAATCATCAGCCGGGAGGTGCCACTTTCGGCGCTGCCTCCGCTTATCAAGAAAGTTTTAAACAAGCGGTTCCAAGGGTTGAAAATAGAACACTGTTTTCAATCTGAGGAGGATGGCGACGTATCCTTTACGGTGACTCTGCCTGACGCGGTGACGCCCCGTTGGGTGACATTTGATGCCGATGGCGATATCGAGGAGGAAACAATCCGGATATTAGCGGTGGATTTGGTTGATGCGGTCCGCGAGGCCGTTCAAACCAAGCTTCATCTGCCAGGCCCACTTGGGGCCGATAGCTCTGTGCGGATTCTGAAACACACGAGTGAGGATGAGACTGTCTTCGAGGTCTGGGCTTTTACGGAGGGTAAAATTAAAATCTTCTGGGTGAAGCCGGATGGTACGGTTTCGGACTCGGCGCCGTAAGTTCCATCGTCCTCTGCGGCGGTCGCATCATTTCTCCAGTGTGTGGGCGACTTGTTCCGCTGTGGGGTGGCCGGCTGGAAGTTCCATGACCTGGATGTTTCGGAAATGGATTTCAGCACCTTCTGATTCCAGACAGAGATAGCCTTTTTTTACAGAGGAGCCGCTCACGCCGTTGACGAACTTCCCGTTGATGGAGAGTTTCACCGAGCCATCGACGCAGACTACGTCGTAAGTGTTCCATTCACCCTTGCCGTTGCACCGCATTTCGACAGACATACTGCGTTTGCCCCGGGGGTTCTCAGGAATAATTTCCAGACCGTTGGCGCCGAAAAGTTCACCCGAAACATAACCTGGATGGCGCGGGGAACCGTCCTTTTCCCGGTTGAGCAAAGGCCACTCGAGTTCGAGCATTTGGACTTCGAGACCCTTTGGAAGCGGTCTCCCTGGAGCGGGTGTGGCGTCACTCCAGATGAAGACTCCTGAATTGCCTCCAGCCTCCATGTGCCGCCACTCGATGTGCAGGAGAAAGTTTTCGTACTGTTTTTCCGAGCGCATCACCCCGATGGGATGGCCGCTGCAAACCAGCAGGTTGTCGCGCACCGACCAGGTATCCTTGCTGGTGTTTACATCGACCCAACCGGTAAGGTCTTTGCCGTTGAAGAGAGGCAAAAATTCCGGGACCTGCGCGAATGTGATGGGACTTAAAGCTGCAAGGAGGAGCGAAAAAACGCAACTGCTGAGGAAGGGCGGGAGAGGCACGGGTTGTATGCTTTTGAGTTACTGGGTGGAGGAAAGGTCGTAGCACCGCACCCCTTCGCGAGCGCGGACAAAAATCTTGCCCTCAGCGACCGTGGGGCAAGGGATCCAGAGGGCGCGGATGTTTGCTTTCGCGAGTTCGACGCGACCCTGCGGATCGGCTTTCATCATAAGCAGTGTGTTTCCATTGTTGATGACCGAGAAGATTTTTCCGTCGGCCAAAACAGGGGATGTGATTGAAGACGGAATCTTTTGAGTCCACATGATTTTGCCCGTTAGAAGATGGACGCAGCGGTGTTCTCCATCCTCAAAAAGATAGGCATGATCCTCGAAAATGAGAGGACTTGATTGTGAGCGGCGGGCGTCGGTTGGATGATTCCAAAGGAGCTCGGCACCGGTTGCAGAAAGCCGGTAGGAGGCAAATCCGATGCTTTCTTTGCTGGAGAGTACGGTCACGTTTTCGGCCTTTACTGCGGGGGTGGAATCGCCCCCTCCTGGGGTGGTCCAGCGGATCTCGCCGGTTGTGGGATCGACGGCGGCGAGTTCGCTCCTGCTGTTGGCAATGATAAGACCGTTGGAGCCGTTTTTCCAAAACGCAGGTGAGGCATTGGTGCCCGTGATCTTGGGTTGTTCCCAGAGCGGTTTTCCTGTCGCGGCGTCGTATGCGGCAAGTTTTCCGGCCTGGATGATGACCTTGTCCTCAATCACCATGGGGGAGGATCCGGGAGCCTTTGCGGGGAGGGGCTGTGACCAAACCAACTTGCCTGTTTCCGTATTTACGGCGTAGAGGTGTGTGCTTCCGATGGCGAAAACAAATCCGCCGGTCACGCAGGGCGTACTGGAACAATTGCGGCCCTTTGGTTCGCCTGGGGCCTTGGTGATCCAAAGCGTTTTTCCTGATTTGGCATCGAGACAGACCACGGTGTCCTCCGCCACGCGTTTGGATGCGGGGACAGCCTCTAAAACAGCTTGCTGCACGTGGTCGGCAAAGCCCTGGGATTTAACCCAGGTTTCAAATTCTAATTGGGAAGCAAACGGTTTTTCCACACGCTTCACGAGTTTTTCGTAGTCAGGCAAGGGGATGGCCAGCTTGCCCTTTTTGAAACGACTCCGGACAAAGCCGCCGAGGATTTCTTTTTTCTTTTTATCGAGGTTTTCGTCGATGAATTTTTCCGTGAACTCGTCCAGTTTGGCGCCCCTTAGTGTGGGAGGAAGCGATTCTCTTGTGGCCTCAATTTTGTCGATGAGTTCCTTGCCCAACGCGGCTGGATTTTGATGGTTCAGACGCACGCGCAGGATGAGATCGGTGATTGTGCGGGTTTCACTGGGTTCGTCCCGATGCCAAACCACGGACAAATAAGCGCGTCCGTCCGCGACGACAACGCTTCCGTGCCCACCATCGTCATCGCTCGGAATGGGTTCACTCTCCCAGAGTTTAGCTGGCCCATCAGATCCCCATGTTTCTGCGAGGGACGGTCCTCCGGAAAGGACTCCATTGCGGTCTGGTCCCCTCCATTGCGGCCAGTCGGAGGCGGCGAAAAGCAGTGGTGCGAGACTCAGCGATAAAACAACGGAAAAGAAGGGGCGGAGGGTAGACATGGCAGGGAAGACGAGGTGAGGGGTTCCCGCTGCCGACAAGGGCGGCGGAAGCGAGGCGAACTCGACAATACGGTGAGGGTAACAATGAAAAGCGGGGGAGTGCAGAGCCGAGAATGATTGGTGTCTAAAATAGAGGGAAGGTGGCGCTACAGCGCTCTATCGGGGAGGACAACTGATAGTATGGATTTAAAATTCAGGAAAGAAGAGTGACGCTGAAGCCGCGCTCAAATCGAAGAATGTCTCTGTCGAATCACATGGGACCGAGGTGACGTTTTAAAAAAGAGAAAGTTCCTTCGCCGTGGATGGTGTGCGGGCCGTCAAAATGTTCGATGAGTGCACGTTCTCCGATCCCTAACTTATCGTAAAGCCGCCGCACCTTGGCGAACTCGTAGTTGACCCATTCATCGGTCGCGACTCCATCGTTGTGACCGCGCTCCACCATAAAAGGACGAGGAGCAATGAGTGCCGCCATTTCCGCGTAATTAAAATTGCGCGCAAGATTCCAATCCCAGATTTCATGTTCGCCTACATAGAGGTAGCTCATGGGCATGTCCGTGCTTGCACATTTGCGGATCCATTCATTGAAGTCACCGCTGCAGATGCTCATGCAATAGCCGGGCAATATGGCGGGAAGGCGCATGGCGGATTTTCCTCCGTAGCTTAATCCGTAAAAGGCGATCTTCTCGCGTTTGATAAATGGTAGAGTTTGCAGCCATTCCAGAGTGCGCTGATGCTGGCCTGCGATGACGCTGAACAAAGTGAGGCCCAGAGGGTTCAGCTTTCTTTGCAAGACGCGAAAGGTGTCTCCGCCCCGATAGGGATTGTGCGGCGCATAGGTAACGAACCCGTCTTCTGCCAGTCGGAGGGCAAAGGCTTTGTAAGCGGCCCAGGCCCGCTGGGAAGTGTCTTCTTCAAGGGTGTCGGCTGGTAGACCTTCGAGTCCGTGCTGGCAGACAACGACGGGGCGTTGTTCACCGGGGGTGAGCCCCTTTGGCACGCATAACAGCCCCCAGGTAAATACATCCTTCCAAACATCCATGGTGACCTCGTAGACAAAGACCTTGTCGGTCTCTTTCACCAAGCGTGAGCGCGGATGCATGGGAAGATCTGGATCGGGAAGGCGGCCGATTGACTCTTTCCAAAACCGGGCACGCTCCAATTCGACTTGTGAGTGAAAAGCCTGAGGAGAGTGGAGGGGGAGATTTTTCCAGAAATGCGTGGCTCTTTCTGCCTCGGCGACAGGAATGAGGTGTTGGGTGTATTGCTCCAACTCGCGTAACTGTCGCTTTTGTCGTGCAGGATCTATGGGGAGGGAAAGTGGGGTGTCTTTATTGGTGGCCACCTTTAAGGTTGCGGTGGCAGTGGTGCTTGGGAAAAGCAGCGTGACAATTTCACGCAGGCCTTGGTTTTGGGTGCACAAGTAGATCCAATTTCCGGGTGTAATCTTCAGTGCGCGATTGATTTCCAAACGGACGGAGTCAAACAGTGGAGCGACTAGAGAGCCTGGGGCGGCCACGGAACGCTGGCCTGGCTTGGGTTTAGGAGGACCGGTAACCACAGGGAACCCCAGGTGCTGGATGGCCAGAGGCCGCGGTGCAATGAGAGAGGCGACTTCAGCATCGCCAAAGTCTCGCAGAAGACCGTAAACATTTCGGTAAAGGGGTTCTTGCCAGAGGTCTTCGCGAGGTCCGAAATACCCTGCAACATAGGCCGCATTGATCCGTTCATCGAGCGCGGCGGCGTGAAGCGCGAGGAGGCCTCCCTCTCCGATCCCTGCAACGAGAACTGGGAGTTGGTTGGGCTGGGCCTTGAACCAATCCACCACGGCGAGGGTCTTTTGAATTTCATACCCGATGATATGCCTTCCTAAAGTGTATGCCTGGCGTTGGATCCACTCCCGGTGGGTCTGGTTGGTGTGGATCCCGAGGCGGTCGCTTCCGCTAAAATCAGAGTCGCGGCTGATCAGGCACGGAATGACGACCTCGCAATCAGAGTTTGCAAGGAGTTGGTCAACGAGTTTTTCCGGTGGGGTGTCTGCGTCCGGCAGGTAGACAACGCGGGCAAGAGTGGGTCCCTTTGGTTGGATCAAAATGCCTTCACCATGGACGTCCTCAAGAACGGGCCAGCGCACGCGAAAGATTTTGGCTCCTGCTGTCTCGTAAAGCAGAGCGGGACTCTGCGTGTCGCCAACCAGGTCCATCGTGGCGAAGGGAATCCTGGCATCCACAATGCCAAGAATCGCCTTCAAACCGGAACGAGCGGGCTTTCTTGCTGTTTTGGATTCGGTAATCAAGCGGGAAGCAAGGCGGTCGATGCCTGCTACCATCGAGGCTGAAAAATCGGGCTC
The DNA here is from genome assembly GCA_947479475.1 of Chthoniobacteraceae bacterium. Classification (GTDB taxonomy): domain Bacteria; phylum Verrucomicrobiota; class Verrucomicrobiia; order Chthoniobacterales; family Chthoniobacteraceae; genus Chth-196. The sequence goes on along the minus strand of CANJZW010000002.1, from coordinate 12,714 downwards.
GGGCGTCAAGGGCTCTGTGCCGGGCAAGATCTGCGCGTGCAGTGTGCTTGTGAGCAAAAGAAATAATATAAGGCGCATCTTTTTTGGGGGGGTAAGGAGGCCGAACTTCTATTAACCACACCCCTGTATTTATTGCAGTGATAAAAGGGGATACATGAAAGCAGCCCTGTTTCTCGCGGGTCCGATTAAGCGCGCCGCAGATGGCTGCGGTGCGAAAGGAAAGCCATTTTTGAGGCGCTTGTGCCTGATTGTGGTGAGAGATATGGCAAGTTGTGCTGAAGGCGTCTTTTCTTTTCGGGAAGGAACACTTAGTGATAATAAAGCGCAGAGTGAATCACAGGTTGTGCCCCCAACTCATGATCATTTTGAATGCGCTTGATCCGTCCATCTTCTCCTTTATGACAAACGAACATCGATTTTCGGCTCTGCAGCTTGAGCTTCCCCCGGCTCCAAAACCGGTGGCGGTTTACAGGCCTTTGCTTGTCGTTCAGGGGCTTGCCTACGTTTCCGGGCACGGGCCGGTGTGTGTCGACGGCTCCCTGATTCGGGGGCGTGTCGGGTCTGATTTGACGCTGGAGGAGGGGCATGCGGCGGCGCGGCAGGTGGGGTTGGCGATTTTGGCGACTTTGCGGGAACATTTCGGATCGCTGGACAGGATTGGACGAGTCGTCAAACTGCTTGGGATGGTGAATTCTGCGCCGGATTTTTACGACCACCCGAAAGTGATCAATGGGTGCAGTGAGCTTTTCGCCGAGGTTTTTGGGGAGGAGCATGGCATAGGGACCCGGAGTGCCGTGGGAATGGGGCCGCTGCCGGGTAATATATCGGTTGAGATAGAAGCTGTTTTTGAACTTGTATGAATTCTGTATGGTCATGGATGCGGCTAAGCAATGAAGCCGAAGTGAATTCGCCTTCGCTGGTGATTCATTTGGAGCGTGTGATGTCGAACATGCGTCGAATGGTGGAAATTGCCGGCGGCGCTGGCCGGTTGCGGCCACACGTCAAAACCCACAAGCTGGCGCCTTTGGTGACCCGGCAGATTGCGATGGGGATTCACAAGTTCAAAGGCGCGACTTTGGCGGAGGTTGAGATGGTGGCCGAGGCAGGCGGGACCGATGTGCTTTTGGCCATGCAGCTCGTGGGGCCCAATGTGCGGCGTTTTTTGAAGCTGATTAAGAAATTCCCACGCACCCATTTTTCAACAGTTGGCGACGATCTGAATGCGATTCACGAACTGGGGCGCGCCGCGACTTCCGAGGGCGCCTGCGTGGACGTTTTGATGGATTTGGATGTGGGGCAGGGACGTACGGGTATTGTTCCCGGGCCCGCCGCCGCCGAGTTCTACAGAGCGTTGGCCTCTACTCGCGGCCTCCAACCCGGGGGGCTGCACGCTTATGACGGCCATATCCACCACGGTGATCCGACTGAGCGGTTGGTGGCCTGCGAAGAGGCTTACGCCCCCGTGGAGAAGTTGCGTGCGGAGCTTCGTTCGCAGGGACTTTCTGTGCCGCGGGTTGTGGTGGGGGGATCCCCCACCTTTCCCTTTCATGCTCGCAGATCAGGGGTGGAGTGCAGCCCGGGAACCACGGTGCTGTGGGACGCGGGCTATGGGAAAAAGTTGAGGGATCTTCCATTCCTATCGGCCGCAACGCTTTTGACGCGTGTGATCAGCCGGCCCGGAGAAAACCGACTGTGCCTGGATCTCGGGCATAAAGCTGTTGCCAGCGAAATGGCGCCTCCGAGGGTTTTGTTTCCTGCCTTGGAAGACGCCGTGGCCGTTGCGCATAATGAAGAGCACTTGGTGCTTGAAACCAAGCTGGCGGACCGGTTTCCGGTGGGAAGTGTGCTGCATGGGATTCCCTTGCATATTTGTCCAACCGTGGCGCTCCACTCGACCGTGCAGGTGGCGTCCGAGGGGAGGGTCGTCGAGGAATGGCCGGTATCGGCCCGCGCCCGGCGGTTGAGCATTTAGTTCCACCCCCCTAGGAACACCGCTAGCTCATATGCTTTTGGCAAACGCCCATTTTGCCCTGGACTGGAACTGCGATCATCCAAAGCGGTTCGGGAAGGGAGAACTTTGATGAGAAGAACAAACAGCAGGGGTAAGTTATGATGAAATATAATATTATCCGGCACCGGATCGTTCCTGTGGCTGTTGTCGACGACGCTGCCGACGCGGTCCCGCTGGCGCTGGCCCTTGCAAGGGGCGGGTTGCCTGTGTTGGAGCTCACGCTGCGGACGGCGGCCGCCCTGGAGGGCATCGCCTCCATTCGCCGCGAGTGCCCTGATATTCTGGTGGGCGCTGGGACGATCCTCACGCCCGCGCAAGTGCGCGAGGTGGGGCTGGCAGGGGCGCAGTTTGGACTGAGCCCCGGGATCAATCCGGCCGTGGTCAAGGAGGCTTCCGAACGGGGCCTGTTTTTCATTCCCGGTGTGATGACCCCCTCGGATGTCGAGATGGCGTTGACCCTGGGGTGTGGTCTTTTGAAGTTTTTCCCCGCCGTCCCTGCCGGGGGGATCGCCATGGTGCGGGCGCTCAACGGTCCTTTTGAACATACGGGCGTCCAGTTTGTGCCGCTGGGAGGGGTGAGCGCTCAGAATATGCAGGATTATCTGCGTCTGGCGTGTGTTCCTGCCGTCGGGGGGAGCTGGATTTGCGAGCGTTCTCTGGTGCGTGAGAAACGTTGGGACGAGATCACGGTGCTTGCGCAGGAGGCCGTCCGGTTGGCTGGGCAGCCGCTTCCTGGAATTTCGCAGCTTTCCAAGTCATGACATCTTCACCCAGCGCAATAGGGAAATTGGTTTGCTTTGGGGAGGTTCTCGCCCGTCTGGCCACCCGGGAGTTTCTGTCCCTGGCCGATGCGCATCAGCTGGAGCTGCATTTTGCCGGGGCGGAGGCAAACGTGGCGGCCCAGTTTGCAGCCTTCGGCGGGCCGGCTTCTTTGGTAACGCGGATGCCGGCAAACCGTCTTGCCGATGCGTGTTTGGAAAAGTTGCGCGGCCGTGGCGTCGATGTGTCTGCGGTGTTGCGCGAGGGGGCTCGCCTTGGCCTGTATTTTTTGGAACCCGGCTTTGGAGCTCGGGCCAGCGTGATTACTTATGACCGTACCCATTCGGCGGTTTCGGAGGTGCGTCCAGGGCAGTTTGACTGGGATGCGTTGCTTTCAGGCGCGGAATGGTTCCACTGGAGCGGCATCACGCCACCCCTGGGGGCGCAGACAGCCGCGGTTTGTGCGGAGGCCGTGGGTGCAGCCCGGCGGCTCGGGGTCAAGGTTAGCTGCGACATCAACTACCGCGGGGCGTTATGGTCCATGGAGGAAGCCGCAGCCGTGATGCCCGATCTGGTCCGCGGGGCTGACCTTCTGTTTTGTGGGGCTACCGAGGCCCGGATGATCTTGGGGGCGCAGTCTGGGGCCGCAGGGGACGCGCTTTATTCCGAGCTCACGGGTTGGCTTTCACGGGAATATTCGGTGGCAAAGGTGGCGATGCTGATTCGCTCGGGGGACACCGCACATGGGGGCACCCTCCGGGGGATGTGGTCTGCAGAAGGGACTCCGGTTTTCAGCCGGAAGCATGAGCTTGCCATTATCGACCGGATCGGTTCCGGGGACAGTTTTGCGGGCGCCCTTTTGTACGCGTGTGCTGCGGGGATGGAAGCTGGCGCTGCGATTGATTTTGCGACGGCTGGTGCCGTTTGGAAACACACGGTTCCGGGGGACTGGAACCGAGGCAGTGTGGCGGAGATTCAGGCGCTGGCTGGGGGTGCTGGCGGCGCTTTTGTGAAGAGATAAGGCGGCCTATCCGTTGGTTACCGGAGAATGGGCGGGCGTTTTTTGGATCTGCACCGTTGGGAATTCCGAGCATCCGGTGTTCTTGGGATGAGAGACAAAAAAGGACCCGCGAGCGCGCGAATGTTTCCGTTTTGCCGGAGGCAGGCTAGGATCTCCTCTATGACCAAGCCCCGCCGCGAAATCATGGGAGAAGACCAGGCCCTCCTCGAAGTTCAGGCCGTATATCAGGAACTTGAAAAACGGCCCTTGGAACGAGCGTGTACGCGGCTCACGGAGTGCTGTCAGTTTAAACTGACGGGAAAAACTCCCTATTTGACGCTGGGCGAAGCCATTCTCGCGGCCCGCGCGATGCGCGCCGTTGGCCAGCACAAGTTGCCGGAGAAAAAAGACGGGAGCTGTCCCCTGCTGCATCCTCAAACTGGGGCCTGCCTGATTTACGAGAACCGGCCTTTCAGCTGCCGAACCCATTTTTGCCAGGCCGCGGGCGGGCCTTACGCAAGGAAAGAGGTGGTTGATTTGATCCGCAAACTTGAGGATGTGGATTGGGCGATTGGGGGGTGTGGCGCCCAGAGCCTGCCGGCGGCCTTGAAAGTGGCACTGGATCGGCCCAAGCCGCTCAAGGCTGGGGTGAGGGCTACGGTCTCACCAAGAGCACGCGGCCGGTAAGGCTTGAAATACTCACTGCGGCAGCATCTTTTTCCTTGGGGAGAACCTGACCGTTGACGGTTTTGCTCAGTCCAAGCCACAGGTAGGCGTCTGGGACAGGCGTCTCGCTGGCGCCCGTTTCAAAGAGTGCTTCGCCGCGTGGGGTGAAGAGGATGAGGCGGGTGAAATTGCGCGCGCCACTGCCACCAGCGCCGGCCCAGACAAGGGCCTTTGCAGAGGCGTTTTCTGCAGTGAAATCTTTGGCGCCTTTGGGAAAGAGGGCCGAAATATTATCGGGAAGGCTGGCGTTGGGCACGAGCGTAATACCCTCTACGCGTCTCAGCGCTCCCGCCGGAAGAATGGGAGTGGCGTCTTCAGGAATACGGGATTCCCCGTTTTTTCCGCGGAATGAAAGAATCCACAATTCATCTTGGCCGCTGGAGGATTCGCTCATGGGGACGTTTGCGAAGCCGGCCCAGAGGTAGGTGTTTTGCGTGAGAGCCTCCATCCGCGTGCGCTCGAGCGCGTCAGAAACGACGGCCAAGGCCTGTTCCACTTTTTTGCCCCGGAGGATTCCGACGACGGCGGGAGCGGCGAAGCCCAAAATCATGAGAATGATTCCCAGAACAACGATGATTTCAACCAGAGTGAAGCCCCTGTTGGGTTGGGGGCTTGGGGCGAGGGCGTGCCGCCGTTTTGAGAAAAGGAAGGGGGCTTGTTCGCTCATTTCAGTTGTTGAGGGAAGGGGGATGCGGTTTTGGACTGCGTGGAGAGCGCCTTCCGTGCAGGAGGAGAGAGGAGAAGGAGGACGTGGGTTCCACTTGGCGCTGAATGGAATTCAAACTGCCGGAATAGAGAGGGCTAGTAAAGCTTGCGCATATTGCTTGGGAGAATGTTGAGCTCGGCCCGGTACTTGGCGACAGTGCGTCGGGCGATGGGGATGCCGCGGGCCGAAAGTGAATCAACAATTTCTTTGTCGCTGAGTGGCTTGCGGTGGTTTTCCGCGCGTACAAGCTCGGCGATCTCCCCCTTGACACTGGTGTTGGAGAGGGATTCTCCATCGGCGGTTTTGTAGCCCGGGGTGAAAAAATATTTCATCTCAAACACTCCGTGGGGAGTGGCCATGTACTTGCCTGAGATGGCGCGGCTCACCGTGGTTTCGTGAACGCCGACGGCGTCTGCAACCTGAACCATGGTCATGGGCCTTAGCGCGCTGGGGCCGGTTTCGATAAAGGCCTGCTGACGGCTGACAATCTCGGTGGCGATGTTGGAGATCGTCTGCTGGCGCTGGTGGATGCTTTTGATTAGGAACTTGCCGCTGCGGATCTTGTCTCTGATGTAGTCCTTGACTTCGTTTGCGCTTCCTTCCTGAGACATGAGGTCCTTGTAGGTGTTAGAAATGCGCAGGTGTGGGATCTGGTCGCCGTTGAGGGAAATGACCCATTCGCCGCCTGAAAACTCCACCGTCACATCCGGCAGGACGTAATTATTGGGATCTGGGGTGAAAATTTGGCCGGGGCTTGGATCGAGGGTGGCGATGAAGTTTGCGGCCCTCTGGACCTGCTCGGGGGTGGTGGAGAGGCGGCGGGCCATTTCGGGAAAACGGCGTTTGCCGAGATCGTCCAGAAAACGGTCGACGATGCGCCATTCCAGAGATCCTTCTTTTCCCAATCGGTTGAGTTGGATGAGCAAACAATCCCTGAGGTCTCTGGCTCCGACACCCACTGGGTGGAAGGATTGCACGGTTTCAAGAACGCGCTCGACCTCCGTGAGGTCGACCCCGCTGGTGAGAGAAATGTCTGAGACGGAGGTCTGCAGAAAACCACGTTCGTCAATGTTTCCGATGAGAAGTTCGGCCACTTTGCGGTCCTCCGCTGGAATGTCGTTGCTGCCGATCTGGTCCAGAAGGTGCTGCTGAAGGGTCTCTTCGCGGACGATGGAGTCGAAGAAAAACTGGCGGCGTTCTTCCTCCTCTGGGGTGCGGCTGGCGTAGCTGGTGCTCTGGGCCATGTAGTCCCGCCACTCGTCATCGAGTTTGGAGAGGCGTTCGAATTCTTCCTGGAACTCTTCGTGCTCGCGTTTGCGGTCTTCGAGGGTGGGCTCGAGGGATTCCTCCTCGAGGGTGGGGTTCGTTTGAATTTCCTGTTGGATGAGGTTGCGCAGTTCGAGCACCGGGGCCTGCAGAATGAGCAGGCTCTGTTGGAGCTGGGGTGCCAGAATTTGTTGTTGAGACAAATTCTGGATTTGCGAAAGACTGGGCATGGAGGGAGAGTTAGCCCGCAAGAGGGCGGCGCGCAAGCATAGATCGGGCCAAAAGGGTGCCAAAGTTGTTTTTTTGAAAACAAATGGAACTCGAGCGGAAACCCGAAGGATGCAATCCAGCGCAAACAACCGCCTTCAAACACGGGTGACATACGGCTGATCCAGCCCGCTGCCGCCGCTGCGTTCCCCGAGACGTTAAAATTTCAAAGAAAGGGTTGCGTTTGGAAGACCCAAGGGGCAGATTGTGTCCCACAGGTAATCGCGGGGTGGAGCAGCCTGGTAGCTCGTCAGGCTCATAACCTGAAGGTCGTAGGTTCAAATCCTACCCCCGCAACCACCGTGTTTGGCATCGCCAAAACATCGTCCAGATACAGACAAAATTCTGCTGTATTGATTTGGCCAGGTTTACTTCAAGTATTCTGGTTTCGCAGGTGGCGCCAATTTCATAAGGTTTTCACTTTGCAGGCGCGCGGACTCATCGGGGAGCCTCCGAGCCATGGGGCGCGTGGGGTGGCGACCTTTTGTCAGGGGGATTGGGCGGCCGCCCGAGGGATGAGATCTCCTGTTTATTGCAGTTGGAAAGTGTCTCAGGGAATGTTTAGTGTGAACTGGCTGCCCCATGATTTTCCGACGCATCTCTTATTCTTTAGCGTTGATTGCGCTGTTCCTGTGCCTTGCACTTGGATCGAGTTCTCTTTCTGGTCAGGAACAGGGCGCGCCCCGTGCCCCGATTCAAATTGAATCTCGGGAAATCAGCCGGGAGGGAAATCTTTCTATCGCCAAGGGGGACGTCGTGATCGGGGTGGGGGACACCACCATTTATTGTGATTATGCCCAGTGCGATGTTGTCACCCGGGACGTGCTCGTGTCGGGGAATGTCCGCATATTCCGTGGGGAGAAGGTGTTTTCCGGGGACAGGGCGATTTACAATTTGGACAGCAAACGGATCACCGGGTCCGAGTTCCGCACCGCGGCTGGGCCGTTTCTCGCTCAATCGCATTCCCTTGTTTCACTCAGTTCGGACGCATTCGAGGCTTCCCGAGGGATGTTCACGACGGACAACACATCCGATCCGGGCTTTCACATCAGAGCCCGGAAGGTGCGCATTTTCCACAACGACCACACGGAGTATGAGAATGTGACGGTCTACGTGGGCCGCGCGCCCGTGATGTGGTTGCCCTATTTGTACCAACCGGGGAGCTCCGATCAGAGTTTTTCGATTGCCCCGGGTTCGAACAGTATTTGGGGGACATTTTTTCTGACGCGGTTTGCAATCCCGGTGAATGCCACGACCTACGGGGGTGTGCGCATGGATTACATGGCCAAAAGAGGTCTTGGGGCGGGGTTGGATCTGACACAGCAGAATCCGAGCGACGGTTCCTGGGGGCGATTCCGATCGTACTATATCGCCGACAAGCTGCCAGGAAGTAAGGAGCTGGGCTCTGCCAATGACCAAATTGATTCCACCCGATTCCGCGTTTCCTTACAGGACCGCACTTTTCTGTCCGAAACAGTTTACACTTCGGTGAACTTCAACAAACTGAGTGACATTAATTACCTCAAGGACTTCTCCCCGGCGGAGATGCAGCGGGACCCGAACCCCGACAGTTTGTTTGCGATCACGAAGTGGTCGGAAAATTATTCGCTCACGGCGGAAGTCCGGAAGCAGTTCAATAAAGACTTTGAAAGCGCTGAAACCGTGCCCGCGTTGTCGCTGGATCTAAAGCGGCAGCCCTTCCTAGACACAGGCGTGTTTTACGACGGGGAGACAAGCGCGGCGAAACTGAGGCGGAATTTCCTCAAAAACGGCGGGTCGTTTGAGTTCTTGAACTACGACACCGTCCGGTTGGATACCTTCCACCAGTGGAGCTATCCTCAGGTGCTGGGAGGCTGGCTTTCGGTTATTCCGCGTGTGGGTGTGAGGGGAACTCATTACGGTTCAAGCGTCCTGGATTCCACGGTAGCGCTGGGTGATCCTCTTTATGGCTCCGGTGGAGCGGTGGATCGTGGCGCTCTTAACGCGGGGGTGGAGACTTCTTTTAAAATTTCGAAGGTGTTTGACGGTGTGGAAAACCGGACTCTGGGTCTGGATGGACTGCGCCACATCGTCCAACCCTTCGCCAATTTGTCCTGGGTCTCCACATCGCTAAGCCCGGCCCGGCTTCTGCCGATGGATTCCCTGAGCGGGTCCACCAAGCTGCCTGCAATTGACTTCCCTCAGTTCAACACGATCGATTCGATCACGAACTGGGACATTTTGCGACTGGGAGTCCGGAACCGACTGCAGACACGCCGGGATCAGGACACGTTGAACTGGCTGGAGCTGGAAACCTTCATGGACGTGCGGGTGCAGCAACCCGACTATGTGAGCGTGAAATCTGCCGATACGGGGCAATATTCCAACCTGTTTAACCGGCTGCGGTGGGCGCCGCTGCCTTGGTTAGGAGTGACTCTGGACAGCCAGTTACCAGTCATGGACCAGGGGTTTACGGAATTCAATTCGGCGACCAATGTGCAGGTCACCCGCGACCTGTCCCTCATCGTGGGAAATCGGTACGTCAATGGGAACGCGTATTTCAGCAACTCCAACCTCGTCAATGGTGGGGCGCGCTACCGGGTTAACGACAACTGGTCAGTCAGTTTTGAGGAAAACTATGAGTTTCAGACGCGGCAGATGGAGTACCAGCGCTACAGTTTGGACCGAGATTTGCGTTCATGGATGGCATCCTTCAGTCTGGTTGTGCGCGAGCGCGCTCCCAAGAACGATGTGGCGGTGCTGTTGACCCTGATCCTCAAGGACGTGCCCAAGTTTCGACTGCCCTTGCACGTGGATCCCGAAGCCATGGGAGGCGCTTCCAGCTCCAACAAGAACAAGTAGCCGCTCAATGACTGGGAGGAATCCGGTGAGGGAGTCCGGTAGAGTCCTTCTTTTTGTGGTTGCGCGAGATGCTGCTGCTCGCTTTTTGGCCGTGGGTGCGATTTAAAGAAGCCCCCCTTTTTCAACTCTACTATGGAACTTTGCATTATTGGATCTGGTTATGTCGGCCTTGTTTCGGGTGCGTGTTTTGCAGAAGTCGGGCACCATGTGGTTTGCGTGGACAACGACCAGCGCAAGGTGGACATGCTGCAACGCGGGGAGATTCCGATTTACGAACCTGGTTTGGAGGATCTCGTGCAGAGAAATGTGGCCGCCAAGCGGTTGCGTTTCACCCATTCCATCGAGGACGGCGTCGACCACAGCCAGATCATTTTCATCGCCGTGCCCACGCCCCCGCAAGCGGATGGCAGCGTGGACCTGACCTACATCGAGAGGGTTGCGCGGGAAATCGCGGGGGTCCTCAAACCGGGTCAGTACCGCGTCGTGGTCGACAAGTCCACCGTGCCCGTAAAAACCGGCGAAAAGGTGGAGGCCACGATTCGCCGCTACAACCACAGTGCGGAGTTGGATGTGGTTTCAAACCCGGAATTCCTGCGCGAAGGTTGCGCGATCCCCGACTTGATGCACCCCGACCGCATTGTGATCGGATCCTCCTCTCAAAGGGCGACGGATTTGATGAAGCGCGTCTACGAGCCCTTTCAGTCGCCTATTCTTGTGACGGACGTAAACTCTGCGGAGCTCATCAAGCACGCGGCCAATTCGTTTCTCTCGCTGAAAATCTCCTACATCAACGCGGTTTCGGCGATTTGCGAGGCCAGTGGGGCGGACGTGGAAATGGTTGCCGACGGCATAGGAATGGACAAAAGGATCGGCCGCAATTTCCTCAACGCGGGTTTAGGGTATGGCGGGTCGTGTTTTCCCAAGGACGTGAAGGCCTTCATTGCCATTGCGGAGGATCTGGGCGTCCCCTTCCACCTGCTCAAGGAAGTGGAGCGCATCAACGTATCACAGTTGGAGCGGTTTTTGAAAAAGGTGCGTGAAGCCCTCTGGGTGCTGCGTGACAAACGGATCGCGGTTTGGGGATTGTCGTTCAAGCCGGACACGGACGACGTTCGTAATTCTGTGGCCATTGAACTGGTCAATAAGCTGGCGGCAGAGGGTGCGATTGTGACGGTCTACGATCCGAAGGGGATGGAGAAAGCCGCCGAATACAAGCTTCTTGCGCCGTCAGTGCGGCTGGCGGCCACTCCGGTGGAGGCGGCTGTGGGGGCGGAGGCGTTGCTCCTGGCCACCGAGTGGAAGGAGTTTGCGAGCCAGGATTTCGCGGCGGTCAAAGCCGCCATGCACACACCTCTTCTTTTTGACGGGCGAAATTTGCTTAATCCCAGCACGATGCGTGGGATGGGCTTTGTTTACTATGGCGTTGGACGGCCCTGATTGGGCCCGAGGGGGGGCTTTTCCGAATGCCGGGCAACGCAATGGTGCCGGCCTTGAAAAAAGTCGCCCTTCCCCTATCCTTGCCTCACGTTTACCCACCCCGACCGCATGCCTGCCCCCCGCATCTTATATTGTCACTGCCAATACGCCCAAGTGCTCCCGAAGGAGGTAAAGGACGCCGTCTTGAAGAGCCTGTGCGAATCCGGGGCCGAGTTTGAGGCTGTGGCCGATTTGTGCGAACTCTCAGCCCGCCGCGACCCGCTTTTGAAGGAGCTTGCCGCCGGTGGGCCCCTTAAAATTGCGGCGTGTTTTCCTAGGGCGGTAAAATGGCTGTTTGCCGCCGCAGCCTCCCCCCTGGATGCGGCCGCCACGCAGATTTGCAATCTTCGGGTGGAATCGGCCGAAGCTGCCGTGGCCGCTCTGCTGGATCCTTCGCTTTCACCCAATCTGCCTTCGGGCACTAACGCTCCCCAAAAATAATGGCTCTTTCTGAATCTACCCTGCGGGTTGCTCTGTATGAAGGAACAGGTGCAAAAAGTCTTTCGCACGAAAAGCGTTTTGAAACGCTCAAGCAACTGCTCGCCCAAGGCTGCTCGGTGCGCAGGGCTGCCGATCCGGGCGACATAGCCGTGTGGATTGGCGATTTTGAAAGCGGTGGCGGTTCCGTGGAACACACTTGTATCCCTGTTGCTCAGGAAGGTCTTTCCGAGGCCGTCGAAGCCTCGCGCAAGGCGGCGTCCGCAGCGCCCGCGGGGCAGTGGAAGCCCTGGTTCCCGGTGATTGACTACGACCGCTGTACGAACTGCATGCAGTGCCTCTCCTTCTGTTTGTTCGGGGTCTACGGAGTGGATTCCGACCGGAAACTGCAGGTCCAGAATCAGGACAACTGCAAGACCAACTGCCCTGCCTGCTCCCGGGTGTGTCCGGAAGCCGCCATCTTATTTCCCAAGTACAAGGCGGGCCCGATTAACGGGGATGTCGTGAGCGACGCCGATTTGGAACGGGAAAAAATGAAGGTGGATATCTCCGCCCTCCTCGGCGGCGATGTTTACTCCTTGTTGCGTGAACGCACCGCCAAGGCGCAGTCCCGCTTTTCCAAGGAGCGTGACGCGGACAAGGCGCTGGCCGAGCGGCAAAAGTGCCTCACCAAACTTGCGGCGCTTTCGGCGGATATCCCACCCGAGGTACTTGCGTCACTGCCCTCTCCCGAGGAGATCGCGCGTCGCGCCCAGGAGGCTGCCGCAAAGGCGCGCGCGGCCCTTGCGCCTGAAAATTAGGGCGTGTTTCCGGCTGGGTGTAAGAATTTAAGCGTGGTGAATGGGGGGGGTAACGGACCGACGGTCTTCCGTGAAGAAGTCATCCTTAAAAAATCCAGGCCACAAGGATGTGATTGCGGCGCACCTGAAAGCGCAGCATATCGCCTGCCAGAAAGCCCGGGCGGACCTCATAGGTCTTGCTGAGCGTGGGATGCTGGAGCAACGCAAACGGGGCAAACCGATCATGTTTGTGTCGCCGTAGGGTTAGCCCTACTTCGCGGACTCGCGTCTAAAAATGGCTATTTTCGGGAGTCTTTTTGTTGCAAGCTCCTCATTTGCAGGCATCGTTTTTTCAAAAGTGCTTGTAGTGCCGACCTACCCCCTTGCGGGTCTTTTTCAGAAAGTGGTTTCATGAGGAATGTTCCTCCGTTGTAAAAAGCGCCGC
>CANJZW010000001.1 GCA_947479475.1 Chthoniobacteraceae bacterium | reverse complement strand
CGGCCTTCCTGAGTCGCACCCGCCGGATCCAGACCCAACCTCTCAACGCTAAAACCATGACACTAGCAGACAGACTCGTTCAAATGGGCCGCGAAGAAGGCCGCTCCGAGGGACTTTCTCAAGGACTCAGCCAAGGCATCTCCCAAGGCATCTCTCAAGGGCTGAGCCAAGGAATCTCCCAAGGCATCTCCCAAGGGCTGAGCCAAGGCGAAACCGTGGCGATGCGCAGGGCCGTGATTCGGGCTTTAGAGGCGAAGTTTCAAACAGTCCCTCCCGGCTTGGTGGAGGCCGTCGAACGAATCGATGACATTGCTAGGCTTGGAGAACTTCACACCTTGGCGGTCTGCGCCCAGACGCTAGAGGATTTCGCTCAGAATCTTTAGCCAGCGCGCCGCATTCTCTGACCCCTTTGTGGGCGACCGGGGTACCGCTGAAACAGCAATTTTCAACTTGGATGTCGACGCCTCAGCCTTCCTGAGTTGCACCCGCCGGATCCAGACCCAACCTCTCAACGCCAAAACCATGACACTAGCAGACAGACTCGTTCAAATGGGCCGCGAAGAAGGCCGCTCCGAGGGACTTTCTCAAGGACTCAGCCAAGGCATCTCCCAAGGCATCTCCCAAGGCATCTCCCAAGGCATCTCCCAAGGCATCTCCCAAGGCATCTCCCAAGGGCTGAGCCAAGGCGAAACCGTGGCGATGCGCAGGGCCGTGATTCGGGCTTTGGAGGCGAAGTTTCAAACAGTCCCTCCCGGCTTGGTGGAGACCGTCGCGCGGCTCGATGACATTGCTCGGCTTGGAGAACTTCACACCTTAGCGGTCTGCGCTCCGACGCTGGAGGAATTCGCTCAGAATCTTTAGCCGGCGTACCGCATTGTTTGCCCCCTTTGTAGGGCGACTGGGATACCGCTGAAACCGCAAGGAAAGTAGCGGACATCCAAAGCCGCCACCATATCCGAGTCTCATGGCAGGGCCGCGCTCGCTCACCATGGACGAAGACGATCTCCACCAACCCAACCACAAACTCCTCAAGGCCACCTTTTCCAATCCCGAATTGGATTCCGCTAATTTCCAATCCTCAGAAACCTGGATCGCTGCTAACCCTTCAAACAAATAACTGGGTGCGGATGCTTGACCTCAAGACCGGCGAAAGCAAAGACCTGTTCAAGGCGGATTTCACCGGACGCTCTGAAGTCATGGCCGCTGCGAAAGACGGGAAAGTCGCCCTGGTTCGCTTGGAAAAGGAGGGCCAATCCACCAAGGCCGCATTCGTGGAAATCTTCAATACTTCTGAGGATTGCAATAAAATTGGTGCCCTCCAACTCCCGGCGTGCAAAGACACCCGCCTCAATTTTCGGCCGGACGGCTCTCAGATTTTGTGCGATTACAAGTTTCTTTCCAACGGCGAGCCGCAACTGGAAGCCTGGCCCCCCTGGCCACCGTCAGGGATTGGACCAGAACTCCCGACGGCGCGTTGGTTACACACTAATCCGCGGACGGATCAATGCCTGACGCTGGCACCGCCGTTTACAAACAACTCTACGGATATGGTTCAAAGCCGCTCCACGATCGACTTTTTGAACCCCATTTTAGGCCAATCAGGGAATACTTTCAGGAGGCAATGAGAGAATTCAAAATATCCGCCTAGCCAATGTTGGCGAGGCGAATAAATTGCTCTCCTCCGTTTCACCCATCAGCTTTCTTCCCCTACCCCCATGCAAAAATTTCCTCTTTTTTTTCTACCTCCCCTCTTGGGGCTTCTTTCTCCCACCGCCGTTTCCATGGCCTCGGAGTCCCTTGTTTTTGTCTCCGCATTCGCACCTGGAGAAAACGGAGGAATCTATTGTTTAAGCTTCAACGACAAAACTGGACACCTGGCCCCATTACAGAGGACGGTACAAGTCCCCAACCCTTTTTTTCTCGCGCTTTCCCCAGACGGTCGCTTTCTGTATTCGACCTACTCCGAAAAATTTGGAGGCAAAGAGGCGGAGTCCGTGGCGGCATACTCCGTAGAAGGACGCACTGGACGTCTCTCATTTTTGAACCGGGCCTCCAGCAAGGGCCGCGCCACTTGTTATGTCACAACAGATGCGACAGGAAAAACTGTTCTGACGGCTAATTATTCCAGCGGAAGCGTGGCCTCGCTTGCGGTTGGGCCTAAGGGAGATCTGAGCGAACCTGTCTCATTTTTTGAACACCTTCCCAGCAAAGAAAGCGAGACCCCCGCAAAGAGCGCAAAAGCTCATAGCATCATTACAAGCCCCGACAATCGTTTCGTATTGGCCGCCGACCTTGGGCTCGATAAAATTTTCGTCTACCGGCTCGACGCAGCTACGGCAACGCTTACGCCCAACGCAGCTCAACCTTTTGTCCTGATGGCCCCCGGCAGCGAACCAAGGCATCTCACCTTCCACCCAAACGGGCAACGTCTGTATGCAATTAACGAAGCCAAAAGCTCGGTCACTTTTTTTGATTACCAACCCCAGACAGGGCGGCTAACGGAACGGCAAACCATATCAACGCTGCCCGAAGGTTACACTGGCAAAAGCGCCTGTGCGGATTTGAAAATCACCCCGGATGGATCCTTCCTTTTCGGCACCAACAGGGGCCACGATAGCATCGCAGCATACCGCATTAGCGAGGATGGGGGGCTTACTTTGCTTTCGATTGAACCGAGCCTGGGAAAGGGCCCGCAGAATCTCTTGATCACCCCGGATGGAGGCTGGTTGCTGTGTGCCAACATGAAGGGAAACAGCGTGAGCGTCTTCAGAATTGAGGGTGCAAGCGGTGCGCTCAACCCGGCGGGAGAGCCGATCTCAATGCCGAGTCCATCGTGCCTCCGCTTGCTCCCCTGAGTTTTGAAGCTTGGTGCAGTCCCGTTGTGCCCTGGGTTTTTAGCAGCGAATTTGCCCAGATCGCTGCACCTGAAGGCGCAGAGCCGCTGCGAATTCCCCGGAAACCTTTGTTTCTTAAAAGTGGAAGGCCGGAGCTTTTGCCGCTTTTAAAAGCCCCGTAACTTCGGTCTCTGTTATTACGTGCGCCTTTTTTAGCGTGCCAGTGACAAAAATCAGTCAGGCAGTGTTTCGCGTTGGAATGCGTTGCGGAGTCACCTCTTCGGTTTAGCCGTTGACCCAAAACTCATGCGCGAATGCCGCCTGTTTTGCCTCGGCCCCCGCAAGCGACTTGCTAAACCACGAATCCTTCGGGAGAACACCAGTTATTCCAAACCGCACGGATCGAACACTTGTTAAAAAACGCCTGTTCATAGACAGGCTCCATCGAGAGTCAATCCGCATCTCTCAATGTCTTTCATGGCGGACACCTTGTAGCGCCACTCCGCAGCACGTTAAGGAAATCCACTGACTGTAGCGCTTGCTCTCTTACTGCATTTTTGAGTGCTCCGAATCAGCGCTCTCGCTTTACCCCGATCTCCGCCTCCATGATCCGAAGATGCGATCCGTGCGTGTTTTAATTCTTTTAGACGAAGCGAATATAGTGGCCTCTGTGCGTGCTGCCAGCCGGAGTTTGGATTGGCTAAAGCTCCGGGATTATTTGACGAATCCAGAGGCCGGCCGCGAAGTCATCGAAACCGTGGTTTATGCAGGCCTCCCGCCCGCAATGCCCCAATGGCAGTTGGAAAGGGACAAGAAAAACAAATTTCTCCATTGGCTCCGGTCACATGGCTTTTTGGTCGTGACAAAGGATGGCACGCCCGCCGAAGAGCGCCATTATAAGGCTAATGTCGACGTCTTGATGGCGATTGATGCGATGGACTTGTGTGCAGCAATGCGTCCCGATGTCGTTGTCCTGGCGACTGGAGATGCCGATTTTGCGCATCTCGCCTTCCAACTAAGGCGCAAAGGAATTCGCGTCGAAGTCGCATCCGTCGCTCAAAACTTAGGCACAACGCTCAAGTGTGCCGCCAATGCGACAATTGATTTGAGCGCACTTTTTGAAACGTTCGAACCTATGCCCATACGGACCGAGTAACAAAAGACTGTTTGCTTGTCCCAGCTTGGAGCGGAGATGCGTTCCAAATTAAAAACTCACCCTAAATCGCCCCTTTCTTTGTTTATACCGTATAGCTGGAATCAAACGCAGGCCCAGGCGAGACCGCGTGCGCCGTCATGGTGCAGTCTGCAAACAAGGCGCCAACGCGATCCCGATCGAGGATATTAACCGCGCCTCGCTCTTAGACCTTCCGAAATTCTGGCAGCTTGCTGCACCGCTGGCGTTCGTCTTCCATCGCTACACCCGCAACGCCCATAACCGAAGCCATCCGCGAGCAGGCATCTCTGCTTGAGCCCTACGGGAAGGCTTCATCACGGCCTACGCCCAGGCGGCCCTCGAAGGCAGCCGCCACCGCGCTGGCCTCAGCGCCCAGAGGTGTTTGATACAGCACGGCCGCGAAAATTCAGAGCTTCTTCCACGCTTGTTGTACGAAGACTAAAACTACCTTCAAATGAGGGCTTTGACCTCGCATATGCGAACCGTAGCCTTAATTCCCATTCTGCTGACAGCGTCTTAGAACATCTTGGCGTTCGCCGAACCGATGAAGATCGAGGTGCAGCACCTCCCCGATTCGGTGTCCATCATCACAAAATTTCTAAACTCAGACTACAGCGTTGCGTCACCCGCCACGAGCGAGGCCACCGAAAACATCCCGTTGCTGATCTTCCTTCATGGTTCCTGCGAACGAAGCTCCATCCTGACCAAACTTAAATCAGCTCCACCATTCAAATATTTCAACCCGCAGAGCGAACATCCTTTCGTGATTGTCGACCTCCCATGCGCGCCGAATTATGCTCGCAGTAAAGACGCGTGGCAGGCCGACGACTTGGAAGCTCTTTTCATGCATCTCAAAAATGAGCAGCCCTTCGACCTGTCCCGAGTTTACCTCATCGGCTACAGCATGGGCGGCTACGGCACCTGGCTCTGGGGCGATTCGCAACCCGTGCGCTTCGCCGCGCTTGCTCCCCATGCTGGCGGCCTTGGAGCAGGCTGTCCCAAAGCCGTTTCGCTTTTCTTAGCGAACTGGGCCAAGTGTCTCGCCTCGCTTCCAATCTGGATTTCCCACGGCGATAAAGATGACGTTGTACCAGTCGAGCGCTCGCAGCGCATGAATAGCCTGCTGGAGGCAGCGGGCGCAAAGGAAGTACGCCTCACGATGCTGGTGGGCAAGGGACACGGCATCACAGAAAACATGCGCAGCCGTGAGCTTTACGACTGGCTCCTGAGTCACAGCCGCGAAAACGACAACACCGCATTATCCCAACCTCCGCCTAAATAAACCGTCGCATGTTACTTTTATTCGCCTGATTCGCATCTCCACAGAAGCCCAATGCGCGGGCCTGCACATTCGCCGGGCCGTGTTTATAAGGGGGATCAAACGATGCACGCGAGTGGTTACAAGAGTTCGATTAACATGCCCTATGGCAACTCGGCAGGGGCGTTTCGGTGGGAGAAAAACAACATGTGAACCGGACACCGACGCGCCTCTTCATAGCCATTCTGACCGCATCTTTGAGTATCGAACCACCGCTAAAGGTTGCTTTGAGTCCCCCTGCACCCTTGTTGATGTGATGGCTATGGATGTTGGTTTGTCCGGTGCGGTGTATTCAGTATTCAGCAACGTAAAACCCATGGAAGGTCGCAGCCTCATCCCTCTCTTCACCGGTGAACAGATGCAACACGAAGGCGCCCGAATCCAAAAACGGGGGATCCTGCCTGCTCAAGCGTGGTATTAGGTTGAAAAATCATCAAATGGTCATATATTGATATCATGAACGCGTCTCCAGCTCCGCTCTCCCGCGACAAAACATCGGTCCCTGATGTCTCCCTCCTTCCTCCCCTGCCCGGCACCCCTCAATTCCCATCCGTCTGCTCTACCACCTCTGCAGGCACCCTCGCCGCCTTCCTTAAAGAGGGCGGCACCTGCCTCATCTTGGACGTACGCACTGCCCCGGAGTTTGAGGCCGCGCACATCGCGGGTTCGGTTAACCAGCCCCTGGACAGGCTGAACCCCGCCGACTGGCGCTCAGCCTCCACTGCGGGTTCCGTGTATATTTTTTGTCAGGCGGGCGGGCGGGCGGGCCGCGCTGGAGAGATTCTCGCCAAGGCCGGTGTTTCCAACACCGTGATTGAGGGCGGCATGGACGCCTGGACCGCCGCAGGGTTTGCCGTGGAACGCGGCTCCTCAAAGGTCCTGCCCTTGATGCGGCAGGTTCAGATTGCCATTGGCCTTGTTGCCGGCACGGGCTCAGCGCTGGCAATTTTCAAGCACCCGATGTTCGGCTTGATCCCCCTGTTTACCTCTGCAGGCCTTCTTTTTGCGGGTTTAACTGGCACCTGCGGCCTCGCCATTCTCCTGGCCCGCATGCCTTGGAACCGACGTTCTCAACCGGCCGGGACAACAACGGAACCTTCCTGCTGCGCACCCCATGCAGGACCGTCTGGGGCCGGTGGCACCGAGCCCGTGCGCTCGGCCTCCAGCGTTGGAGGTGCCCGATGAAGGCGCGGCGCCGGATTTTAATCGTCGGCGGGGTCGCCGGAGGGGCTTCTGCGGCCGCCAAGGCGCGCCGTGTAAACGAACACGCGGAAATCCACGTTTTCGAACGCGGCCCCTATATCTCTTTTGCAAACTGCGGGCTGCCCTACCACATTTCAGGCGAAATCAAAGACCGCTCCCAGCTCATTGTGATGACGCCGGAACGGTTTAAAACGCGCTCGGAGATCCACGCGCATACAGGGCATGAGGTGCTTTCCATCGAGCGGGCGCGAAAATTGATCATCGTTAAAGGCCCCGACGGCGTGTCGCGGGAGGAGCCTTATGACAAGCTGGTTTTAAGCCAGGGCGCACGCCCCTTTGTGCCAGCCATCCCTGGAGTGGATCTTCCCCACGTTTTCACGCTCCGTGATATTCCTGACATGGACCGCATCATAACAGCTCTAGAACGGGATCAACCCGGACGGGCAGTGGTGATTGGCGGCGGATTTATTGGCTTAGAGATGGCTGAAGCATTCATCCACAGAGGGATGCACGTCACCCTCGTGGAGAAAAATCCACACATCCTGCCCCTCATGGACTCCGACATGGCCCGCTTCCTCCAAGAAGCCCTGCCCACCGGACAACTCGCCTTTCACTTCAACGCCACCGCCACCCTCTTCACCCCAGGTGCGGTCCACTTTGCCGACGGTGCGGAGATCCAGGCAGATCTCGTTCTAGTGAGCGCGGGAGCACGCGCCGAGGTCGAACTGGCCAAGGCGGCTGGGCTCGAACTTGGACCAACCGGCGGCGTTCGCACCAACGGCCGCATGGAAACGTCCGACCCCGACATCTACGCCGTTGGCGACGCTGCCGAGACCATCCACGTGGTCACTGGCGCTCGCACACGCATCGCCCTCGCAGGTCCTGCTAATCGGCAGGGCAGGATTGCGGGCGCCAACGCTGCCGGAGCGAGGCTCAATTATCCAGGGGCCCTGGGCACGTCCATTGTCCGCATCCTGAACATGACCGCGGGCTTCACGGGACTCAGTTCGCGACAGGCAGAGGCAGCCGGTTTTAGTTTCTTCACCAGTCTCACCCGGGACTTTAGTCACGCCCACTACTATCCCGGAGCCACGCCAGTCCTCATCAAGCTAGTGGCCGAAGAAGGCACGGGCCGATTGCTGGGAGCTCAGGTGCTTGGAGAGCACGGAGTAGACAAACGCCTGGACGTCCTTGCCACGGCCCTCACCGCACGAATGAGCGTATTCGAGCTCGAGACCCTCGACCTCGCCTATGCGCCGCCCTTTGGCTCCGCTAACGACCCCATTAACACCGCCGCTTTTGTTGCCGGGCACATTGCCCGAGGCGATATCGCTTCCGTCCCGCCCGAGCACTGGACTCCCGACGGGGAACTTCTATTGGACGTGCGTGACACCGATGAATTGCTGGCCTCAGGAAAATTAGAAGGGGCCATTCACATTCCTCTGGCAGAACTCAGAGCGCGTGCCGGTGAATTGCCACACGACAGGTCCATTGTGACCTACTGCCAAAAGGGCCAGCGTGGTTATTTCGCGGCTTGCGCCCTGCAGGGCATGGGCTTTGAAAAGGTCTCCAACCTCCGGGGTGGCTTTCTACAAGCGCGTGCTAACGGATTCACGGTGGTGGTTTAGGGCACGTTCACCGCTGATTCCAACACGACCCACGCACATCACTCCAACTTTTCTTTCGCCTACCCGACAGACATTCTCATGGGCATCCTCCTCTGTGTGGAGCCCTGATTACAGATCTATGGGCTGCACCTTCCTAGTCTGAGATCGCCTCCAGGGACACCACTTCAAAACACCTGAATACTGAGTTCACTACACCAGTTTTTCATTCAGCGCTTTCGCGACAACGCCGCTGCGAGTGCTGACTTGTAACTTCTCATAGATATCCCGGATGTAGCCATCGGCGGTGTGGTAGCTAATTTGAAGCTGCGCAGCGGCCTCTTTGGTACTCTGGCCTTGTACTAGGAGTTGGAGGATTTCTTTTTCGCGTGGGGTGAGCCCGTAATCCTTCCTCGGCAGGTTTGCTTTAGAAAACATGTCCAGGACTCTGCGGGCGATGGTCGGATTGATTGGAGAGCCTCCCGCAGCAGCGCTCAGAATCGCGGTGGCTATGTTGTCCGTGCTGCTAGTTTTCAAGAGATAGCCGGCCGCTCCGGCACAAATGGCACGGAAGATTTTATCGTCGTCCTCAAAGACGGTCAGGATGACGACTGCGGCCCGCGGGGCTAGTTGGCGCAGGCGTGTAATCCCGTCGATGCCGTTCATACCCGGCAGCTCAACATCGAGGAGAAAGACTTGCGGAACCTCGTTTTCTAATAGCGCGGCCAGGGCGTCTTCGCAGGCGGTAAAGAGCCTAGGACAAGCGATGCCATCCAGTCGGTTGAGGGCTCGGGCGAGGCGCTGACCGTAGGTTTTGTGGTCTTCTATGAGCCAGACTTGGATCGGGTCAGTCATGAACCGGAAGGGTGATGGTAAGCGTGGTGCCCTGCGCGGGCGCACTGTCGATACGGACGCTGCCGCCGTGTTTGGCGGCGCGGCGCTGCAGATTGGTGAGGCCCATGCCTTCGGTGGTGGCAGCGGGATCAAAGCCTTGGCCGTTGTCATGGATGGTGACGCTGAGCTGAGTGCTGCTTTGCGCGAGGCAGATTTTTACGCCGGTCGCGGCGGCGTGGCACGTGATGTTGTACAGGGCTTCTTTGAACATGAGGCTCAGGTCGCGCTGGCGGTCGACCGGCAGTTTGCGGCCCGGTGTCGAGACTTCGAGTGTCAAGGTGTGCGGGATCGCGCGCAGCACTCGCGCGGCGGTTTCGCGCAGCAGAGTGGCGAGGTCATCGGATCCGTAGCGGTCGCTCTGGATGAGACGCGTGATGTCGCGCATGGCGCTGACAGTTTCATCGGCGATGTGTTTGATCTCGGTGAGGTCATCGCGCGTCTGCGCACTGCCTCCAATGCTGGCGAGGATGTCCTGCGTGATGAGCGCAATGCTACCGAGGCTGCTTCCAATCTCATCGTGCAAATCTCGTGCAATGCGCTGACGCAGGGCTTCCATCTCACGGAATCGGGCATGCCGTTGCCGCACGGACCACGCGATAGCCGCAGCCATGCTTGCCGCGCTGAAAACGCCCAGCGCGCCGATGCCATAGTTCTGCCACTGCTGGACGAGTTGCCGCTTGCGCGCCTCAATTGCTGCGACTTGCTGCAAAACCTCGCGGCGTTTCGAGAGCCCGGCAAGCCATTCGGGCCAGTCAAGGATGTTGGCGGTGCTGGTGAAGCCATCAACGAGAGCATCTTTTGACCAGCCGCCTGTCTCGGTGGAATTCGAGGCACTCACGGGTTTGCCAAGCGCAACATTTTTACCACCGGACCACACCTGCATCTCGGCAAGGGCCAGCACTGCAGAACCGTTACTCACATGCGGCTCCACGACTGTGAGAGCGATATGGCGCGCGATTTGACCCCCAGCCACGAGGCTGACCACGTTGTCGCCAGGCGGACCACTGTAGCTGCCAGAGGGAGGCGGCGTCAGTATGACGGGCGGCGAGGCAATGGTTTCACGAAGTTCGATTTGATAACGCACGGGAAAGCCATAGCCATGACTGTGCGCGAACTCCGGCGGATGCGCGGGGAACAGGCGCACTTCGTCTAGAGCGACGGCACTGCCCAGATCCACAGATACTTCCTGCCCCCTCAGTTCACTGCGTTCGCTTGTGGGAATGCTTCGAAAGCCAAGCGAAGGGCTGGGCTTCACGCCCAGCGGCGGGCCTAGGACGCTCTGTCCATCCACCAAATTGATGCGTCCCCAGGCGGGCCGACTGCCCTTGCTGCTACTCGCGAGAACGGCAACAGGACCGATGGCTTCAATCAGTGATCCAAGGTTCCGACTACCGTGCAACAGCATCACTTCGCCAAGCGCAAACAAATGGCGTTGCTCTTCGTGGAACAATCGGGTCGCCGTAATGCGCACTTTGCCCGCGACGATCCCGTGAGCCTGAATAACAACCGGCAGCCAGCCAGGATTTGGGAAGTCTTCCCGCGTGTGATCAGCAATGATGGTGCGCTCAGATGAATCGTGACCGCTGAAAAGTTCGACCCGGAAGCGCAGCGGGAATCCGTACCCGGGCGCAGTGGCGCTGCCGCCGGAAGCTGGAGCGATGAGTACCACGGCTTCGAGCGCCTGCGGATGGGCGAGATGGAGGTCTACCCATTCGACGGTATCCCCCTGGGTTGAGAAGGAACTGTGCCAACCCAACCGTTGCGTGAACTCAGGATCGGGGGCTGTTGGCAGCGCGGGCAGCGAGTGGGTCAAGCTCAGCCGTTCCGCATCGCGCCGCCGCATCTCCGGGCTGAGAAGGCGGACGAGTTTTTCCGCTATGCTTCCGCCTGAATCCGCCGCCAGGCATGGCTGCAGCAGCACCACTCCGGTCGTAAAGACGACGGAGAAACGGCGAAACATCGCTACCCAAGCCAGTGAAGAAAACGTACGCATTTCTGCAACACAGATTCTCAATCTTGGCACCATTCGGCCAGCGTGACACCCCCCGAGTTTTCGGGGGTCGCAGCCTGCTTAGGAAGACGGTATAGTGGCAAAGTGTGTTCACCCAGCCGTGGCCTCACGATTTCGCTTTTGTTCAAAACCCATTTCACCCCCTACCAGCAAATGCGCCCCATGTTGTCTTCCCCTCTTTCACGGCGCCACTTCCTCCGCGGCGTCGGGGCCACCATTGCACTCCCCTGGCTGGAGACTCTTGCGAGGGCGGCGGGACCTGCGACGACGCAGCGATTCGTCTGTGTGGCGAATCCCTTTGGCATGATCCGCGATGCCTTCTTTCCGACCGAGGAGGGGCTGAATGCAAAGCTTCCCGTTAATACCGCGCCCTTTGAATCGCTGCGCGGCAAGTTCACGGTCATCTCGAACCTCGACCACGGAAACAACGGCGGCCATGGAGGCACCCACATGTTCCTCTCGGGCGTGAAATCGTCGGAGGCAACCGCTATGCCGGACGGTAACATCTCTCTCGATCAGTTCTTGGCGCGACAGGTTGCCGGTCAGACGCGCTTTCCCGTGCTCAACACCTCGGCTGGACCCGTCGGAGGTGGCGGCGTGGAACTTTGCTGGACGCGCACCGGAGTGATGGTGCCGCCAGTGCAGCAGGTATCGCGCGTCTTCAAAATGCTTTTCGTGGATGAGCCCGCAGGGCAGAACGCTTCTCGTGCCACGGACTACGACCAGCAGGGCTCCATCCTTGATGCCGTGAACGCTCAGGCCAAAAGCATGACGAGCCGGCTCTCGGGGCGCGACAAAAAGAAGATGGACCAGTATTTCACTGCCATCCGCGAAGTGGAAAAATCGCTCGAACAGGAAAAAGCCTGGCTCTCGCGGCCTCGGCCCAAAGTGGACTCAAAGGAACCGAAGGACGGCACAGTGAGCCAGCAACTGCCGATTCTCTTCGATCTCGTAGCGCTGGCGCTGCAGACCGACTCCACACGCGTTGCCACGATCGAAGTGCCTGGCTCGTTCGACACCGCTGCGATGGGTATCGAGGAAAAGGGCTACCACGGCTACTCGCACCACGGCAAGGACCCGGTGCTGATGGAGGGCATGAGAAAGGTAGAGCGCTACCAGATGGCACACTTGGCAAAGTTCCTCACAAAGCTCGAGGATTTGGGCCTGCTCGACACCACGCAGGTGCTCTTCGGCAGCGGCATGGGCGATGGCAGCGCCCACACCAACGAGAGTCTGCCCATGCTCCTCGCAGGCGGCGGCTACAAGCACCGCACCCACATCATCCTACCCCAAGCAAAAGAGAAACGCGTGCCGCTGTGCAATCTCTACCTCTCGATGGCGCAACGCTTCGGAGTCGAGACGGGTTCGTTTGGCAAGAGCAAGAGCACTTTCGATGAGCTGTCATGAGGCACGCAAAAAACACATCCATCGCACTCGCATTGTTTCTGGCCACTGCGAGCACGAGCTTTGGTGCCGGCAGCGATAGCTCATCCGTCGGCAAACCTGCCCACATCAGTAAGGACGTGCGCGACTTTCTCTCCGTGCACTGTTTTGACTGCCACGACGAAGCCACAAAAAAAGGCGACGTGTCGCTGGAGGCACTGGGCGGCACCGTCAACGACACCACAGCCAGCGGATGGCTCCGTGCCCTAGAACAGATCGAGCGCGGCACCATGCCTCCGCCCAAAAAGACACAGCCTGCCGCCGAGGAACGTCACGCGGCGGTGCTAGCGCTAGAGGGCGCGCTGGTATCCCATGCCCAAAGCAGACCCGCCCATGACACTTCCTTACTGCGGCGACTGAACCGCACGGAATACCGCCGCACGCTGGAGGATCTCCTGCATCTAGACCTAAGCAGGCGCGATCCAACGATCGAGTTCCCGGAGGACAACCGTTCGCACGGCTTTGCCTCGAACGGCGAAAAGCTGGTGACTTCGAGTTATCTGCTGCGGCACTATCTTAATGCCGCGAACGATGTCGTCAGTCGTGCTGTTCATTTTGAGCCGCAGCCCGAGGTCCGGACCTTTTCGCTAGCGCCACCGTTCGAGAGAACATCGCTGGGCCATCGCTACTCTGAGCGAGATTGGTACGCGAAGCGCTTGCGCCAGCCGCAACCCTACCAGACGCTCGAATACCGCGACAGCAGCGTGCCGCTGGAAGACCTGCGGGAAGGCGTTCCAGTGGCGGGCTGGTATTCCATCCGCGTGCTCGCCGAGGCGAAATTTCGATATGCGGACATGGACCCGAAAAAAATGTTTGGCGGGACCGCTCTCATTGACCCGAGTCAGCCGCATCGGCTGGCAATGACGCTCAGCACACTGCTCGGCGTGGACCAAACGAACAAGGACGCCGTTCGCGATGCGCTGATCGGCAGCTATGGAAATGTCGTCTCGACTGATGGCCGCGCCGTCGCAACCTGGGATGTGCCCGATGACGTCCCGACCTGGCTCGAATGCCGCGTCTGGCTGGAGGCGGGCCAATTCCCCAGGTTCTCGTTCCCGAATGGTCCCTCGAATAGCAATTACCGCATCACTGGCTTCGTCAAAGACAACAAATACACCCTGCTCGACAAGAAGCAGCTCGCGGCCTTTGAGGAAGCGGACCTCGGCGGCGACGGCGGCCACCTGATCTTCTACGAGACACCGCGCATCCGCCTTCACAAATCCGAGGTGAAAGGCCCGCTCAATGAGCAATGGCCGCCGCCGGGCCACCGCGCCATTTTTGGAGGCACGCCCTATGCCTCGGCGAACGCGGGCGAGGTGCTGCGCGCTTTCTCCGAGCGGGCCTGGCGGCGTCCGGTGACGAACGCCGATATCGACCCGATCGTGAACCTCGTGCGGGGCGCAGAAAAGGCGGCCACCAATTCGGGCGTGCCGCCGCCGCAGGCCGCGCAGTCGGCGATCACGCAGGGCGTCAAGGCGGTGCTTTGTGCGCCAGAGTTCCTCTATCGTGAAGAGCGCAACCAAAGACTGGACGGCCACGAGATCGCTTCCCGGCTCTCCTATTTCTTGTGGTCATCCCTGCCGGACGAAATGCTCATGGCCAGAGCCACTGCCCCTGATCTCTCACGGCCCGAGGTTCGGCGAAAAGAAGCCGAGCGGATGCTTTTCGATCCTCGCTCCGACACCTTCGTCCGCGAGTTTCTCGACGGCTGGCTAACGATGCGGAAGCTCGGCTCGATGAAGCCCCAAGGCGGCGGCTTCAATATCTACTATGACGACAATCTAGAGCCCGCGATGCGCACGGAGACCCGTCTCTTTTTCAAACGCCTGTTGCAAACCAACGGCCTTATCGCCGACCTCCTCGACTCCGACTACACCTTCGCGAACCGAGGGCTTGCCACGCTGTACGGCCTCGACTGGCAGGCCGGCGAGGCCAACATCGGCAAGCCCGTGGAAGGCCTGACGCTCCACGACCTTCAGCCTGACGGCGCCGGTGACGCCCCATCGCAAGGTTTTGTCCAGGTGAAACTCACAGACAAACGCCGCGGCGGGCTGCTCGGCCAGGCGAGTATCCTCACGCTCACAGCCAATGGCGTGGACACCTCCCCCGTCATCCGAGGCGCATGGCTGCTGGAAAACATCCTCGGTGCCCCGCCCTCGCCACCACCGCCAAATATCCCCGTGATCGAGCCCGACATCCGCGGAGCGACCACGATCCGCGACCGCCTCCAGAAGCATCGAGACAACCCTTCGTGCATGAATTGCCACCGGCAGATCGACCCACCCGGTTTTGCGCTGGAGAGCTTTGATGCTATCGGCCGCTGGCGCGGACACTACAACGCCGTCAACAACGTGAGGCTCCCAGTCGATCCCAGCGGTGAATTTGGAGAGGCGAAATTCAAGGATCTGATTGGTTTTAAGGAAGCGCTCTTGCAGCGACAGTCCCAGTTCGCCCGCTGCCTCGTAGAGAAACTGCTCATCCACGCCCTTGGCCGCGATTTGACCGCCGCCGACCGACCCGCCATCCGCAGTATCGTCGAGCAGGCCGCTACCAACGGCTACCGCCTTCGCGACCTCGTCCTGCTGTGCTGCGAGAGCAACCTCATTACCCAGAAATAAGGGTCCAAAAAATGAACGTGATTTTGTCCCCTCGCCTCATCTTTTTCACCGTCATCGCCGCGTGCGCTCTACCGTCTTTGGCGCTAGCTCAGGATTCGAGCAAGCTCACCACCCTCACCGTCGAGCAGGCCCGCGAGGTAATGGCGAAGAAGCCTGGCATCGTGGGCTCCGCCGACGGCAGTTTTGCGAACTTCGACGCCCTCACCACGCTCACACCCGAGGTGGCGGAAGTGCTCGTGAAGCATGAAGGAGCGCTGTCGCTCAACGGCCTCAAGGAGATTTCTCCAGAAACCGCTGCCGCGCTTGCGAAGCATGCTCCAGCGAAGCAGTTCGGGTATGCCGACCTTCGGCTCAACGGCTTGAAGACCATCTGCCTTAAAGCCGCCGAGGCGCTCGCCGCGCACCAAGGCAAGGTGCTGCTCTACTCGCTGGAGAAACTCGACTCCATCCCGCTCGCGCTAAAACTTGCGCGGCAGTGGGGTGAACTGCGTCTTGGGATCACGGAACTTTTACCGCCCGTCGCCGCCGAACTCGCCAAACACCGCGGCACTGACGAGGACAAAACGCGCCCCGGTGTCATCTTGCGCCGCCAGGACGGCGCGGCCTCTGTCCTGCGCATCGACAACCTCTCCTCGCTCTCGCCCGAGACTGCGGATGCGCTTGCCGCCCATGAAGGTGTGCTCGTGCTCAACGACCTCACCTCTCTCCCGCACGCGGTTGCCGTCTCTCTTGCAAAACGCACGGGCAACAGCAATGCGGTACGCTCCAATGGGTCAAGTCTCACGGCTAAACGAACCGGCACCCTCGTGCTCAACGGGCTGGAGACCCTCTCCACCGAATCCGCCGACGCGCTCGCCGCTTTCACCGGAGAGCTCGTACTCAACGCCATCACTGAGCTGCCTCCCGCAACCGCCGCCGCCCTCGCCCAACATAAAGGCCGCCTCCACCTCACAGGCCTCACCAAAATCAGCACCGAGACGCACACCGCCCTGCAACGCCACGCCAACCTGCTCCTGCCGCGCCCGCTCCCGCTGACCGCCGGGAAGTGAGTGAAGAAGGTTCAAGAACATGAAAGCCCCCCTGACACTCTTCACTGCACTCCTGCTCGCACCGCTGGTCACGCTGGCGGATTTCAAGGAAGATTTCTCCGATCCAACCAAGTTTGTGCAAGAATGGGTGCCCTACGGCCGTCTTGCCGACGGCACCTGGGCACAGGGTCTTGGCAAGGCCCGTCCGGAGTGGTGGACACTCGACGAAGGAACGCTATGCGGACAAAATTTCCCAGAGGAAAAACACCCCGCCGGCATCTCGTGGAAAGAGAGCCTGCCCCAGGCCAAACTCGCCGAAACCGGCGCACGCATTTCCTGGCGCATCAAGGTCACCGAAACGAGCAGGGGCACCCTCCGCCTCTTCGGCATCTCCAGCGGCCCTCATTCGAAGGAGGCCACAGACAATCACGTGCTCGCGTTCGACGTCTCCGCCGTCGGTCTGCGTCTTTGGAATGGCAATCGCGAACTGACCGCCCCCGCACCAGACAAAGAATCAAGAAAGTATCGCAACACCGTTTTTGAGGAGAAATCCTCCGGCGGCGTGACTCCCGGCACCTGGCACGCCGTCGTGCTAGAGGTGAAAGGCGGCGACGTCCGGGTGTTCCTCGACGGCAAAAATGCAGTAACGATGAAGCTTCCGCAGGACCAGCCTCTGCGCAGCCTCAGCCTTGAAGCCGACGGCGACAAAAAATCCCCCGGACTCGCGTGGTTCGACGACATCGCCGTGGCACCGCTGCCAAACTAGGACAGTGAAGAAAAGGCACGGCTATTCGCCCCACGCTTAATTCGTAAAATGCTTATTTACAACGCGTCTCACCCCCCGAGTTTTCGTGGGTAGCTCCACGCTAAGGAAATAGCCATTATGCGGTAGTCTTTTCGCTTAACCATGACTCCCCGCTTCCTCTTTTACTCATCCTTCGCCGCCGCGCTCCTCCTCGCGACGGCCGACGGCATGGCTGCTTCCGCGCCAGTCACCGCACTCGATTCCACGGTGACCACTTACTTCGAACGGCACTGCAACAAGTGCCACGATGCGGATGTCCAGAAGGGCGACTTCCGGCTCGACACACTCTCACCAAAGGTCGGCTTTGAGAACACGCCTCAGTGGATTGAGATCATGGAGCGCATTAACTCTGGCGAAATGCCGCCCAAAAAGGAGGAAAAGCGGCCTTCGGCGGAAGACAGCACAAAGGTAGTCGAATGGATCGCGGCCAAAATGAGGGATGGCGAGCAAGCGCACATGGCCTCGCGTGGTCGCGTGACCTACAACCGACTCACCCGCGATGAGTATGTCAATACTCTGCGTGATCTCATCGGAGTCCAGTATGATGCTAAGGACCCGGGCGCTCTATTGGAAGACCAGGAGTGGCACGGCTTCGAGCGCATCGGCTCAGTGCTTACCCTGTCGCCCTCGAACATCGAAAAATATCTCGCAGCGACGGAGACGGTCTTGAAAGAGGCTTACCCTGAAATTGTGCCGCTAAAAAAGGGCGCGAAACCCGAGCCACCCTTTGGAGGGTCGAAGCCTGCAATTTACGAGGATCAGGTGGACGAGCGGCATCGCGAACGCCTCCGTGAAATGGGCCTGCTCGACAAGGTGCGCTACGAGATGTGGCCAGGGGACATCTTCCGCTACTCGTTGCTAAAGGACCCGCTGCCGGAGGCAGGCGTTTATGAAATCAGCTACACGCTGAGTGGTTTGAAGCCAGAAAAGGGCCGGGCACCGCGCTTAAAGGTATACGAAGAAAAGCTCGACCGCGTGTTGTTTGAGCAAGATATCGTGACGCCAGAGGACAAGCCGCTCACCGTGACGTTCCGCGCGCATTTACCCAAAGGGCGGCCAAGCATTCACGTTTACAACGACGTGCCGGGCCCACCGAACACCCCCCGCTCGGGGCGGCACGGCAACGTCCCATTTATCAGTACAAAGATCGGCCGCATCCCCTGGCAGATGAAGCTCACCGATGAGCAGGGCCAGCCACGTTATCCCTTCCTCATCCTGGACTCCATCACGTGGAAGGGGCCAATCATTGAAGATCGCGAGAAACAACTCCGCGATGACTATATGCCACGCGAGGAAGGCAACTTGGTGCAAGTGCGCGAGTGCCTAAACACGCTGGCTAAACGTGCGTTTCGTCGTCCGGTCACCGCTGAAGAAATAGACAGCTACATGACGATTGTGAAAAGCGAACTCGAAGCGAAGGAGACGTTTCGTGATGCGGTGAAGGCCGGGATACTGGCGATCCTGAACTCGAAGAGCTTCCTCTTTCTCGCGGAAGGTGATGAAAATGCGCTGCGCAACACACTCAACGATTGGGAACTCGCGTCACGCTTGTCCTACTTCCTATGGAGCACGATGCCAGACGACGAACTCCTCACGCTCGCCGAGCAAGGCAAGTTGCATGACAAGACCGAGCTGGCACGACAAGTCGCGCGGATGTTAAAGGACATGCGCTCGGTGCGCTTCACCGAGGGGTTCAGCTCGCAGTGGCTGCGCCTGCGCAAGGTGGGGATGTTCCCGCCGGACAAAAAGCTCTTCCCAGACTATGACAAGGCTCTCGAATCCAGCATGATCGCTGAAACTCAGGCCTTCGTCCGGGAAGTACTCCAAGGCGAACTCACGCTGCGCGAGTTTCTGCACAGCGACTGGAGCATGCTGAACGCCCAACTCGCACAGTTCTACGGCTTGCCGGACGCAGGCATTCCGCGCAACGACTTCCAGCGCGTCTCCCTGCCTGTCGAAAGCAAACGCGGTGGGCTGCTAACCCAGGCATCCATCCTATCGCTCACCAGCGACGGCTCGCGGCATCGTCCGGTGCATCGCGGCGTGTGGGTCATGGAGTCCATCTTCGGCAAATCACCGCCACCGCCGCCCGCGAACGTTAACCCGATCACCACCAATCCCACCGGCCCAAAAGCCACGCTGCGCGAGAAGTTAGAAGCGCATATTCAAGATGCAAACTGCGCCGCCTGCCACGCGAGGATCGACCCGCTCGGCCTTGCATTCGAAAATTACGACGCCATCGGCCGCTGGCGTACTGAGGAAGTCACCGACGGCATCGGTGCGAACCCGAAAGTCACCGCAGCCGGCAAACTCCCTGACGGTCGCGAATACGCGAACGCCGACGAATTTAAGAAGCTGCTCATGCATGATCTCGATGCCTTCAATCGCACCTTCATCGACAAACTCGCTACCTACGGGATGCGCCGCAGCATGTCCTTCAGCGACCGCGACGCGTTGGAGAGAATCGCCGCCGCCAGCAAGGCGAAGGACTACCGTCTAAGAGACCTTATTGAGGCGTTTGTCACCTCGGACCTTTTCCAATCCCGCTAGCCACTCTCGAACCCAAAATCCAAACCCCATGAGCAACCTCAATCTCAACAAATGGCAAATCAGCCGCCGCCAAATGCTGCGCGGCCTCGGCGCATGCATTTCGCTTCCTTTCTTGGATGCCATGGCAACCCTGCCAGCACCATCGAAGCCGAAGCGCAGCGTGTTCCTCTACATCCCTAATGGCGTGAATACGCTGACGTGGCAGATCGAGAAAGCGGGCGCGGATTTCGAGTTCACGAAGCCGCTCGCCTCTCTGGAAAGGCACCGCGCGGACATCACGCCCATCAGCGGTCTGCATCACCCGATGGTCATCGGCAAGCACCACAACTGCGAGAGGGTCTGGCTCACCGGTGCGAACGTCCCCGGCGACGGCGGCGCCTTCCGCAACACCGTGTCCGCCGACCAGCTCATGGCCGAAGTGCAGGGCAATGCTACGCGCTTTTCATCGCTCGAAATGGCCATCGAGGGCACCTCGCTCGCGTGGTCGAAGGATGGCATCCAAATTCCTGCCGAGCGCAATACGCAGCAGATTTTCAACGTCCTCTTCGGCGTCGAGAAGGACAGTAAGGAGACCATCCGCCGCCGTCTCAGCCGTCGTGGCAGTATTCTCGACATCGTTGCCGATGACGCGAAGCGCGTGAACAACAAGCTCGGCAGCGAAGACCGCAGTAAGCTCGACGAATACCTTACCGCCGTGCGCCAGGTCGAGGAGCGGACCCGCCGCGCCGACGAGTGGCTAAACGTGCCCAAACCCGCCGTTTCCGCCGCCGAAGCCGCCAGTCTCCAGCGCAAGCTCAGCATGGCCGAGGCGGGACAGTATTACCGCCTCTTCTACGACCTCATGGTCATGGCGCTGCGCACCGATTCCACGCGGGTCATCACCTGCGGCATCGGCAGCGAGGGCAGCACCAGCGGCATCCCTGAAATCGGGATTTTGCAGACCCGCCACGGGCTCAGCCACCACAACGGTGACCCCGAGCAGCTCCGCCGCCTCACGGAGACGGATACCTTCCTCATTGGCCAGCTCAGCTATTTCCTGGACCAGCTCAAAGCGCACAAGGAAGGCGATACACCCTTGCTCGACACCACTCAAGTCCTCTGGGGCAGCGGCATGGCCTACGGCCACAGCCACGGCAATGCCAACCTCCCGACCATTCTAGCTGGCGGCAAAGCGCTTGGCTACAAGCACGGCACACACGTGGATTTCAACCTGCCGAAGATCGCCAAGTACGACGTCACCAACGCACAGGAACACTACAAGATTTGCTCGCGGCCAGTCGATGGCGACGCCCGCCTCAGCAACCTGTTGCTCACCATGCTGCAACGCGCGGACGTGAAGGTCGACAATTTCCAAGACAGCGTGGGACCGCTCTCGCAGATTGTTGCTTAATATTCGTAGATCTTGGTTCGTAGTTCTTGGTTCTTGGTTCTTGGGGGGGATGTGATCTCCCGCGCCAAGAACGAAGCGCTACGCCCATGTAACAAAGAACAAAGAACAAAGAACAAAGAACAAAGAACTACGAACTACGAACCAAAAACAAATAACGCATGCGTCTTCTCCTCACCCTCTGCTTTTTCACAGCACTCCTCCACGCCGAGGACAAACCCAAGTTTCGCACCGACGCCCATGGCCCGGTGAAGGCCGACGAGAAAAAGCGGAATCCCAAGGATCCGAATGCCGCGCCGGACTGGTATCAGCTAGTCGAGGGTCAGTTTCCACCGGAAGGATCGGCACATTCCGTCTCGGGCGAGCTCGTGAGGATGGATCACCTCGAGCGGCGGTTTCAGATTCGCGTGGATCGCAATGACAGCCAAGATCGCGGCGTGTGGGATCTCCCTCTCGACGCGGGGATGCTGCCGTATGGTTCCGTCTGGTATCATGGGGCACCGGCCGCGATTCAGGACATCCCGCTGGGCACACACTTGCACGGCTTATTTTATCTGGCCGATCCGAATGATAAAACGCCGCCGCCCGACACGGCATTCAGGCGCAAAACCGCAGAGTTCAACTTCCGCTGCTGCTTCCGCATCGAGGACGACTTCACGTATCATCAACGGCAAAAGCAGCTCTGGAAGATCGACAGCGTGAACCTCACCACCATGAAGCTCACCGCATCGCTCCAGAGCGGAGCCGTGACTGATGGCATCGTGGAGAAAGGGACTGCTGGGGTTCCCAAAAACACCACCACTCCAGCCCCCCCTTCCCCGAAGACCTTCGACCTCCTGGCCAGCACCCGCATCTTCAAAGGCAATGCCTTCGCTGATCTCAAAGCCCTGCAACCCGGCCAAAACGTCCTGTTCAACCTCACCTGGGTCACACTTTACGGCCCCGGACGCATCACCGACGTGTGGCTCGAAGAACCAGCGCGAAACCTTGCCACCGCGCAGCAACTCGAACGCCACCGCATCCACACCCGCGAGCGCGGGCTGCCCGGTTGGGTGACCGCCGTCGAGGACGAGCCTCAATTCGTCACCATCACCTTCTTTGGCAATGTCGAGCCCAAGCTCTTCGACGAACTCACGGTCAAAGACCCTAACGCCCCGCCGCCGAAGGATGGCAGCCCGCCGCCCGTCGAACCGCGCGGAGGCCTCGCCGTCGCGCGCGACAGCCTTATGACCTACGATCCCGTGAACGACCGCAAAACAGGCGGCATCCTCGACGTCAAAAAGATCCCCGTCGAACCCGGCAGCAGCGGCATTCAGATCAAGCTCAAGATGGACATGATGCTCGAAGGCTACCGCCCGAAAAGAATCGTCCGCTTCTATCCCCCCACTTGGAAAGTCAATGCCCTGCCCAGAGAAGAAGAGTTTCAGGGCCGAGAGTAGCCCCGCGTAGCGCTACAACAAGGAACCAAGAACAAGGAACATGAACCTCCCCACCTTCGCCGCGCTTCTCCTCCTCACCTTTTTAACTGCGCTGGATGCCGCCGAACTCCGTTTTGCAGGCACGCTCGGAAACTCGGATGACGCGCTGACGGTCTTCGCGGGCAAGCTCGCGGCGGGCATCGGGCCGGTGCTCGATGACGAGGGTGCGCTCTGGGAGCGCGGCGGCTCCACGCGGCTCAATCGCTATGCGCTGGATGGACGGCTGCTGGCCAGCTTTGAGATTCCAGAGGGTGATGAGCGCGGGAACGATCAACTGACGCGCGTGGGCGATCTGCTCGTGCTGAAGCTTAAAAAAGCGCTTTACACATTGCCCATCAAAGCAGCTCCAGGCACGAAGCCGACCCGCTTAAAGGGCGAGGTCGATGTGCTGGCCTCCAGTGCGACCGGCGGACGGATCATCGGCATGGAAAAGGAGTCGCTTTTTTCGCTCGATCCCTCTGCCGGCGAGCGCACCGCGATGATGCAGCCGGGGGTGCGCATTCAGTCACTGCATGTCGAGGCAGACAGCACGCTCTTTGGCTTTGGCGAGGGCAAAGTCTTTGCATGGAGGGGCAGCACGTTAAAGGAGGGTTTCCCGAAAAATTTCAAAGGCGAGAGGCCGCAGAAGATCGGCCGCCATTGGTTCTCGCACGCCGGGCACGGCACGATCAACCGCTTCAACGAAGCCTTCGAGCCGGATCCGGGCGTTGTGCTGGGCGGCGCGTCGGGCTCCTTTATCGGCTACTTGCCTCTGAGCAACGATCTCACAAGTGGCCGCGGCATGGTGAAACTCCGGGATGGCCTCTTTGCGGTTTCAGGCATGGGCGGCGTAGTTCAGTTCGTGCAGTGGAACAAGAAGGAGAACCGCTTCGAGGTCGTGCGGCGTATCGGCGGGCTGCTGGGGCTTAAAGCACTAGCGCTGGACGCGAATGGGAACATCTGGACCTCGCGCGGAAGCTGGCGCTGGCAGGATGAGCCGCACACGCCGCACACACTTGGCGACTTGGAGCCATCGATCTGCGCGCAGCCCGTCGTGCTCGGTGGAAAGACGCTGTGCATGCTGAAAAAGCACTACAGCTATGTGCAGCTTGCCCGTGGGCCCATCATCGATGAAAACGGACTTTCGCATCAGGAAACGCCGGACGTGAAGGACTTCAGTGTGCCAGAGAACATCAGCGGCGCGGCCTGGATGGATCGCACGATGATAGTGACGACCCCGAATGGCGCGGCCTTTGAGATTCCGGTGAACGAAGGCGGTCAGCAGAGCGGCCCGCCGAAGTCCATCACGCTGCCGGGGCTGAAGGCATGCACGAGCCTGGCGTGGTTTGAAAACAAGCTGCTCGCGGCGGACGCGGATGCGATCGTGGTCTTCGAACGCGGCTGGAAGGAAGTGCAAAGTCTCACGCAGCACGGCGGCAGGGTTTACATCCACAGCGACGGCAAAAGGCTCGTCGTCAGCGATCCGAAGGCGGGAGAGGTCTCGGTCTATGACTCGCTGAACGCAGCTCCGGTGCGCTACACGGGCCTCGAATCGCCAGCGCATGTCGCAATCGAGGGCACGCGGGTGATCGTCCATGAAATGGGCAAACAACGGTTGGTGAAGCTGGAACTCACAGAGGCACCTCAAGCCGCCAAACTGCTCACGGAGCGTGCGGGCGGGATTCCGATGGAAATCGAAGTCACGGATAGCGCGGTGTTCGTGAAGACGCCTGCCAGGCAGGTACGCATCGGCGTCTTGAATGGGGGAAAAGCCGTGATCGCCAATGCGGCGCGCGTATCGCTGCCGAAAGGGGATTTGAAGAAACTGCACATCGCTATCGCGCTCGAGCACGAAGGACAGCAGGAGCGTTTCGGCTTCAGCGATCACCAGGCTCTGCACGCGCCATTCGATGACAATCCGGCTGCGTGGGCGGAGTTTGATCTGGCGTCGTATCGCGAGGCGGGGGCGGCGCGTCAGCAGGAGATTCACTTGAGCTTCGCGCAACCGCAGGAAGGTAAGGCAAGCGTCGTCATCGAAAACGAGAAAGGCGAGCGGGTGCGTAATCTCGTTTCGGGCCGCGCCTTCACGGCGGGGAAGCATGATGTGATCTGGGATGGACTCGATGAGGACGGAAAACTCGTGAAACCGGGTAATTATGCCTGGCGCGCTGTGACCCATGAAGGCATCCGCCCGCACTATCTTATGAACTTCGTGAACGGCGATGAGCCGACGACGGAGTCCTGGGGGCCAAATCACAGCACGCTGCACGCCGCAGCTACAAACGGGGAGCACGTGTTTTTTGCCGCGCCGGTCACGGAGGGCGGTTGGGCGCTGCTGGCATTGAACAACGACGGCAAGTTAGTGCAAGGCTACGAGCATCAGCACGGCTTCGGCATCCAGCACGACGCCATCGCCGCGGACTCACATTATCTTTACTGCGCGCAGGATGGTTTCACCTGGGGGGGTCGGCCGGACATCACCAAGCCGGATTGGAAAGCGACGTGGACGGTCACCATTTGCCGTTATGAAATCAGCACCGGGAAGCTTGTCGAATGGCCCGGGAAGGTGCGCGGCCTGCCGGTGGACACGATGGAGGTGAACGCGCAGTCTGATTTGAAACAGTTCAACCTCGGAGGCATCGCCGTGATGAACGGGCGGCTCTATGTCGGCTCGCGGGATAAGAAGTGCGTGTTCGTGCTCGACGCGGCTTCCGGTAAGGCGCTTGACAAAATCCCGCTTGCAGGCGTGCGGCATCTCAGCGCCGGGAAAGAGCTGTTTGCCGCCACGGATACCGGCGTAGTGCGGGTGCACGACCAAAAGCTGCTCATCAAGCACGGAGACATCAGCGGCCTGACCTTCGCCCAAAATGGCGACATCCTCATCAGCGATGCAGCGGCGCATCAGGTGCGTCGTTTTTCAGCCGATGGCAAAGCACTGTCCGTGATAGGCAAAGCTGGCGGCCCGTATCGCGGAGCGTATGATCCGCAGCGCATGGTGAATCCCACTGGGCTTACCTTCGGGCCGGATGGCAAATTGTGGGTGACGGAAAATCGCTGGAACCCGAAGCGCGTTCTTGCCTGGGATCTCGGCAAGAACGAGGTCGTGATCGAGAAGTTCGGCATGCCGCACTACGGCGGCGATGGCAGCGGTTTTGACCCGGAGAACCCGCGCCGCTGGATCGGGCTGGGATGTTTCTGGGACGTGGACATCGAGAAGAAAACCGCGCGGCCCACGCATGTGATCAGCCGGGATGAAGGCCATCTCGGCCACTATCAGCCTCACAGCTATGGGTGGTTCCGTGAGGGCGGACGCACCTTTGTCGCCACGCGCGGGAAGATCGCGCTCATCAGCGAAGTGTTGCCCGATGGCACCGTGAAGGACATCGCCGCCACGGCAGGCACGCATCACTTTGCGTATGCCTTTAACTGGCAGCCACCGCAGGCCTATGTTGGAGCTTTTTACGCCAAGTGGCCGGAAAAACGCGCTAACGAAAAGCTCGGCCAAAAAGGCGATTCCAAGCCGTGGTCGAAGCGCGGCATGGGCGTGCTATGGGTGGACCGCAATGGCGATGGCGAAGCGCAACAGGATGAGTTCGACTTCTGCGGTGATCAAATCGCCTACGGCGATAGTGCATGGGGTCACATGCAGCACTCGCTCACCTTCTACATGCCCGTGGCCGACAAGACGCAGGTCAAAGTCGCCGCCATCAAGCCGAAGGGGATGCTGGCCAACGGCGTGCCCGATTATCCGACGCTCGATGCAGCCATCGCCGCCGCCACGCCGGTGAATCTCACGCCAGGCAACAAGCGCAGTGGTGTCGCGACGGTGCAGGATCGCGCCGGACGTTTCCTTTTTAACTCCGATCCCGAAATGAACGCCTACGCCGCCGATGGCCGCCATCTCTGGCGCTTCCCCAACCAATGGAGCGACGTGCATGGCTCGCACGACGCCCCACTGCCCGAGCCCGGCGTGATGCAAGGCTCGATGGCCTTTCTCGGCATCGCCCCGCTCGACGACACATCCGACGTCGTCTTCCTGAACGGCAATCACGGCCGATGCTTCCTGCTGAGCACGGATGGCTTCTATCTCGATGAAGCCTTCGTGGATGTGCGCGTCAGCTATTTAAAAAATGAGTATCGCCTCGGCGGCGAAATCTTCGGCGGCAGCTTCGGTCGCGATGCAAAAACGGGCCGTTACCTCGTGCAGATCGGCCACGGACCGTATCGCATCTATGAACTCGAAGGTTTCGGCACCTTGAAACGCCAGAGCGGCAAACTGGAAGTCACCTCCGCCCAGATTGCCACCGCCGAGCGTCAAAGCCTGCGAGCCGCCGCCGCGAAGCAGCCCTCCCGTGAGGCCACCCTCCCGGGCACAATCACTTGGGACAAAAGCGGCAAGTTCAAAGCGCAGGTCGATCTCAGCGCCGACGCCACGCTCCTGCATCTGAGCTGGAAAGTGCAGGACGCCTCGCCCTGGGTGAACAACGGCCGCGACTGGACCAATCTCTTCGCCACCGGCGACACCGTGGATTTCCAATTCGCCTGCGATCCCAAAGCCGATCCCAAACGCCGCGAGCCCGTCATCGGCGATAAGCGCCTTCTTTTCGCCCCGCACGAAGGCAAGTCCATCGCCGTGCTCTACGAACATCGCAAACCCGGCGGCAAGAACCCCATTGAGTTCACCAGCCCCTGGCGCGGGGCCAAGGTGGACGACGTCCGTCAGATCTCCGAAGCCAAGATCACCGTGAAGACTGAAGCCAACGGCTACACCCTCACCGCCGACGTTCCACTCGCCGATCTCGGCCTCACCTTTTCCCCCGGCCAAAAACTCCATGCCGACTTCGGCGTGACCTTCGGCGACGCCGCCGGCACCGACACCAACCTGCGCTCCTATTGGTCAAACCAAAGCACCGGCCTCGTGGACGACATCCCCGGCGAAATCATGCTGACACCGAACATGTGGGGCGAGGTGGATGTAAAATAACCAAGAACCAAGAACCAGAAACATGAAACTCCTCGCCACCCTGCTGGCCTTCACCGCCGTCGTGAATGGCGAGCCGCCATTCCACGTTTACGCTCCCAGCTCGGAAAGCAAACAGCTCTGGGTCATCGCAGCGAAACCGTCCCCGACCGGCATCGAGCTCGCCGTGGAGTCCAAAGTGGACCTTGGCTTCCCGGCCAGAACCATCACCCTGCATTCCTCCAAGCCGATCCTCTATGTCGGGGCAGGCGGCGGAGCGGTCGACAGCGTCCCGGCTGCGACCGTCTCCCTCGACGCCTCCGGAGGCGTCGCCAGCCAACAGAGCTTCAAACTGAAACATGGCACAGCCTATCTCAGCACGGATCCGTCAAGCCGCTTCCTGCTGAGCGCGGATTACGGCAGCGGCGCGGTGGATGTTTACGGTCTTGGCGACAACGGCGCCCCAACCGGATGGGTCGCGGGCCGCGACGAAGGACGAAAGGAAGCCCACTGCATCCTTGCCTCGCCCGACAACCGCAACATCTACATCCCCTACGTGAAGGGGAACAACGCCATCCTCCAATACCGCTTCGATGCGAAGACTGGCAGCCTCGAGCCGATGGAACCCGCGAATGTCCTCCCTCCTGCCGGCACGGGGCCGCGCCACATGGTCTACCACCCCGCACTTCCCGTGGTTTACTTCAGCAACGAGCAAAACCTCGGCGTCTCCGTTTACGACCGCGATAGCGAAGGCCGCTTGAAGTTCAGGAATGTCTGCGACGCCGTGACAGCTCACGAACCCAAAGAGGGTATCTCCTCCTCCGATATCGTCATCACCCCGGACGGACGCTTCCTGTTCGCGGGGATCCGCGGACACCAACGAGACTTCGATTGGATCACCCGATACCGGATCGACGAGAACGGAAACATCTCCCTAATCGGTCGCACGCCTGCAGACAAGATCCCGTGGGGTTTCACGCTCTCGCCGAAAGGGGAATTCCTCTTCGTGACCGCGTTCAACGGAGCGAGCATTACCGCGTACAAGGTCGGCAAGGATGGCTCCCTCGATAAAGTAGCTTCCATCCCTTGCGACAAGAACATCTCTGACATCGTCGCCCGCTGAACTTCTCACTTGTTGGGATAATCTCAGCGTTTCAAGAACCAAGAAGAAGGAACAAATGCGCCTGATCCTCACGTCGCTCCTCGCCCTCCGGTGCCTGACGGCACTTCTCCAC
Source organism: Chthoniobacteraceae bacterium (assembly GCA_947479475.1). GTDB lineage: Bacteria > Verrucomicrobiota > Verrucomicrobiia > Chthoniobacterales > Chthoniobacteraceae > Chth-196. The sequence continues at coordinate 134,603 of CANJZW010000001.1, read as the reverse complement.
GCCGAAGACAAAGCCATGTTCCGCACCGACGCCGATGGACCGGTGAAGGCAAGCGAGAAGCGAGTCAACCCGAAGGACCGAAAGCCCGGTGACAAACCGGACTGGTATCAGATCGTCGAAGGTCAGTTTCCCCCGGAGGGGTCGGCACACGCAGTCTCCGGCGAACTCATCCAGGTGGATCATCTCGAGCGGCGGTTCCAAATTCGTGTGGATCGCAATGACAGCCAGCAGGCGGGTTTTCACGATCTACCTCTCGAATCGGGCCTGCTACCTTTCGGTTCGGTCTGGTATCACGGTGCACCGGCCGCCTTGCAGGACGTCCCGCTCGGCACCCACCTGCATGGATTGTTTTACCAGAGAGATCCGAACGACAAGACTCCGCTGCCTGACACCTCGAACAAACGCAAAACGGACGAATGGGAATTCCGGCGCTGCCTACGCTTGGAGGACGATTTCACCTTCCACGCACGGCAGAAGCAGCACTGGAAAATCGAGAGCGTCGATCTCACCGCGATGAAGCTTCATGCCGTGCTCTTCGAGAACAGCAAAGCCGCCGGGGACGGCAAGGCGAAAACTTTCGACCTCCTCACCCGCACACGCGTGTTCCAAAACGACCGCATCGCGGACCTGAAAGCATTGCGCCCCGGCCAGACTGTCCTTTTCAACCTCACGTGGGCCACGCTCTACGGTCCGGGCCGCCTCAAAGAGATCTTACTGGATGAGGCGAGCCGTGCAGTCGCCACCGCGCATCAACTCGAATGCCACCGAAACCACATTCGCGAGCGCGGTCTGCCGGGCTTTGTGAGCGCTGTGGATGACGCCACACAGCACGTCACGATCACGTTCTTCGATGGAGTGGATCCCAAACTCTTTGACGAACTCAAGGGCATCGATGAAAAGCCTCTTGGGTGGCCGTTCTCCGTGCCGGAGGATGATCCAAAGGCTCCTAAAGGTGGTATAGCCGTGGCGCTTCCTACCCTCATGACCTACGACCCCGTCAACGATCGTAAAGGCGGAAACATCGTGGACTTTGGCAAAGTGCCGGTGGTCCCCGGGTGCAGCGGCGTTCAGATCAGAGTCAAATGCGGGATGATGCTCGAAGGCTACCGCCCGGGGCGTATCGTCCGTTTCTACCCAGCCACCTGGACAGTCAACTCCCTTCCGCAAGAAGAACGATTCGAGGGCCGCGAATAGCCCCGAATAGCCCCGAATAGCCCCGAATAGCCCCGAATAGCCCCGAATAGCCCCGAATAGCCCCGAATAGCCCCGAATAGCCCCGAATAACCAACAACCAACAACCAACAACCAACAACCAACAACCAACAACTAAGAACCATGAAACTCCCCACCATCACATTCCTGACCCTAGCGTTCGCGACGAACCTCGCCTTCGCCCTCGACCCGCATGTCGAAGCAGTCATCCGCACCGTTGAAGGCGCGAAGGGCAAAATCGAAAAGACAGAGGACGGACAGAGCCTCAAGCTCGTCGATCTCGCCGTACCGGGCGCGGGTCCCCACGACCATCGCAAGGACGATCCCTATGACGCCGCCTTCTTCGAGCACATTGGCCACATCACCACACTCGAGTCGCTCAACGTGATCGCCACAAAGGCTAATGACGAATGGCTCACGCCTCTCAGCAATCTCACAAACCTCAAAACGCTCCGTTTCACCAATAACGGTAAACTCACCGATGCGGGCATGGAAATCTTCGCCGGACTTAAAAACCTCGAAAGCTTTTCGTTCGTCGGCACTGGGATCACCGGCATCGCCTACGCCAAATGCTCGGGCTGGACCAAGGTCACCCGCGTCAGCCATCGCGGCAGCAGCATCAACGACGAGGGCCTCAAGGAACTCTGCGATCACCTACCCAACCTCGAAAGCATCAGCCTTGCCCACGCTAAGTTCAGCGATGCCGGCGCACCAAACCTCGCGAAGCTCACCAAGCTCAAGAGCCTTGAACTCGGCACACCGAAGGCCAATCCGCAGGCCTTGGTTCACCTTGCTAAGCTCCCGCTGGAGTCATTGCAACTCGGCGAGGGTTTTGAGTCAGCGGAATGCATCCCATTGATCAAAGGAATCGCCTCGCTGCGCCGCCTCACCCTGACGAACGCCACAAAGCTGACCGATGCCGAACTTAAAACAATCGCCAGCCTCGCCCAACTGGAGCATGTCGAACTCGGGAGGGTTCCTTTCCCCGACGAGAGACTTTCCGTGCTCAAAGATTTCGCCTTCCTTAAGTCGATGCGCCTCGTGCCTTTCAAAGAGCCGTTTAGCGAAGAAGTGCAGGTTAAGATTAAAGCGCTGCTACCGAAGACTTCCTTGCAGTTCAAGTAGGCATCCATCTGTGAACACCCCCTTTTCTTTTTGAGCACAGGTCGCTGAGTCTGACGTTGATGCCGTAGCAATCCCAGTGACACCCCCGAGTTTTCGGGGGTAGCTACACGCAAACAGAGGTGGCACACTGGGGTATTGATTGTACCCCTCCATGACTCCCCCCTATCTCTTACACTCATCCTTAGCCGCCGCGCTGCTCCTCGCCGCCAGCATTGGCTTGCGTGGTGCCGGCCGTGCTACGGAACCGTTTGAAGCCTTCCTGGAGAAGCACTGCGTCCGCTGCCATGGCCCTGAGAAGGAGAAGGGGGACTTGCGCTTTGACCAGCTCTCCCGCGACTTCAAGTCGGGCACCGACAGCCATCACTGGGCGGAGGCCATCGAAAATGTCAACAGTGGCGAGATGCCACCCAAGAAGGATAAAGATAAAAAACCGACGCAGGAGGAGATAGCGGCCTTTGTGACAAATCTCGACTCGCTCCTCAAGGAGGGCCGGGCATCGCGGATGGCGGCGCGACCAGCCGTGGCGCATTATCGACTGAGCCGGAGGGAGTATCAAAACACTGTCTATGACCTACTCGGCGTGCGCTATGATCCCACCAAGTCGGGGGAACTGAACGAAGACACACTCTGGCACGGGTTTGAGCGCATCGGGTCAGAGCTTTCGCTTTCACCGTCTCATGTAGATCGCTATTACCGTGCGGCGGCAACCGTGCTGGACCGCGCCTTCCCCACCGCGCCTGGCGAGGCTCGTAAAGTCCGCAAAACCGCTACGGATTTGCGTTATGGTGGCGGGAAATCCCAGATGGAGGCGCTTACCCGGTTCGGCATCAAGCGTCCGCTGCGTTACCTGATGGCCCCTGGCATGTCCTTTTCGAATGAAGGCATCAAAGGAGCACTCTCGCCAGAGTGGTTCGGGAAAGGAGTAGTCGGGCCGGAACACAGCGGTCTCTACCGGATGCGCCTCCAGGCAAGCGGGATTCGTCCCATTGGCGGTCAGCCCGCGCACCTGAAGATTGGCAAGAGGAGGGAAGACAACGGGGCCGTCGAAGGTCTCATCGAATTTGACGTCACCGTCCCGGAGGACAGTCCGCAAATCTATGAGTTCGATGTCTTCTTGGAGATGCCGACAACCCTGCACTTTAACGTGGTGGCAACCGATGAAATCTCCGGCAGAAGCGGCGGAGCCTTTACCTACGCGATCGGCACCAGGCCCGCGTATATTTTTACTCACAGCAGCGAAACTCAGATGCTGAATCCGAGCGCGCCGCAGATGTTCGATGACAAGGGGCACGGTCTTTTCTCTGCGGTACTCCTAGATTGGATTGAATGGGAGGGCCCGCTGGTTTCAGAGACAGAAAAAGCCCGGCGCACGGGTTTGCTGCCGCCCAATGATTCAAACCCTCAAGTGGTCGCGGAGCATTTACAACGCTTCGCCGAGCGCGCCTGGCGGCGGGCGGTGAAGAAGGAGGAGCTAGAGGAGTATCTCCGGTCGTATCACACCGAGCGTGAGGCGGGTGAAACAACAGCAGACGCGTATCGTGTTGCCTTGCAGGGTGTCCTGACATCGAGGCACTTCCTCTACCTCGTCGAGGGCGATACGCTGACCCGCGAACATCTCACCGACTCGGAACTCACATCGCGGCTCTCCTATTTTCTGTGGAGTTCGATGCCCGACGAGAGCCTCTTAACGGCGGCCAAAGGCGGCAAGCTCAAAGGCGAGGGCCTGAGGAAGGAAGTGGACCGGATGCTGACGGACAGCCGGGCCAGCCGCTTCATCGACGATTTTGCACGTCAGTGGCTGCAACTACACCGTGTCGGGATGTTCCCGCCGGACAAAAAGCTCTACCCAACTTACGACCCGTGGCTAGAAACCAGCATGCGCGCCGAGCCCGTGGAGTTTTTCCGCGAGATGTTCGGCAAAAACATGTCCATTGAGGACTTCATCGATTCCGACTGGACCATAGCCAATGCCCGGCTCTGCAATTTTTACGGATTCCCGGAGCCGAAGACGGGCGGTTTCGAGCGGGTCTCGCTGAAGCCCGAGGATCATCGCGGCGGTCTGCTGACGATGGGCGCTGTGCTCGGACTGACCTCGGACGGCACGCGCCACCGCCCGGTACATCGCGGCGTCTGGCTCAGTCAGGTGGTCCTCGGTAAGACGCCTCCTCCACCGCCGGCGAACGTGCCCGCCATCGAGCCCAACCCGGCGAAAAGCCCGAAGGCAACGCTTCGCGACAAACTGGAGGCGCACCGCAACGATGCGAACTGCGCCGCCTGCCATGCGAAGATAGACCCGCTGGGACTAGCCTGGGAAAACTACGATGCCATCGGCCAGTGGCGCACCCGTGAAAAGGTCCCAGCAGGAGTTGGCGACGACCCTTTGATCAATCCCGCTGGCTCGATGCCCGATGGACGTGCCTTCAAGGATGCCCCCAGTTTCAAACAACGGCTGCTCGAAGACCGCGACAAGGTCGCCAGAGCCTTCATCGAGCACCTTTGCACCTTCGGCCTCCGCCGCGTGCTCACCTTTGACGACCAGGAAGACCTCAATGCTATCAAGGCCGAAGCGAAGAAGAACGACTATCGGGTCAAGGACATCGTCCGCGCCGTGGCCCTGTCCGATCTCATGCGTAAACGCTGATGATATGTTCCTTGTTCTTGGTTCCCGGTGCAGAAAACAATCATTCTGAACCCAACCAACAACCAACAACCATGAACCATGCGCATTGCCTCCACCATGGCGGAGGATTATTTCCGCACTCTCCATGATCTCATGGCGCTCGCCTTCCAGACGGATGTCACCCGCTTTGCCACCTTCAGCATGGGCGGCATAGGGGAGGTGATCACAATTTCCCGAAGGAAAAAATGGAGTGTTGGAGTGATGTAGCCAGGCATTTCGTTACTCAACCACTCTACTAATCTCCGATTTAACCCCGTTCGTTCTCCTGTCCCTATTATCCTGTCGCAAATGATCCCTCCAAGAATCAATCACGCCACCACTCCCTTGCGCCGCTGTCTCGTGGCGTTGTGCCTAGGCTTCTTGCTGCTCCCAAACGCTGCAATCGCTGCAGAGGAGCCATTCCGCCCCGAAGCGGGGAAGTTCCCTCCTTTGGAAAAGGCTCACTCGTACCGGGGCGAACTCGTGTTTGTCGATCATGCCAACCGCCGCGGCAGCATCCGCGTGCAGGGGGCAAACGATTTATTCCGAGGCGACCCGCGACCCTTTGCAATGCTCCCCTACGGCATCGTGCATTATCACGGCTCACCGGCGGATCTGCGGGACATCCCGCTCGGAACCATGCTGCACATCCGCGCCTTTCTTCCGCCTGACCCTAACACCTCCTCCGTTCCAGTGTTGCCGGTCAACAACAAGGAAAACACAGCCGGCTTTCGTCCCCTCGGCACGGCACCCGCCGAGAACCACGTTCTCCTCCTCGAGGACGAGCCCAGCCACTGCCAGCGCGAAGGCAAGGTCTGGAAACTCAAAGAAGTGGACCTCCAAAATAACCAGGGAAAAATTATTGCCAGCCGCGAATTGAAGGAAGGCGGCGAAGGCAAGGCGACCGACGAGACAATGACCTTCGATGCAGCCACCCGCATCTGGCGCGGCCGCGAATGCCTCGGGATAGAGGACCTGATCGCCGAGGGCATTTGGCCAGCCACAGGAAAAAAATCCCTCGATGGCCAGGCCGTCCTGCTCGGACTCACCTGGCAGCCCACCACGGAAAAGGCGTGGGTTCAGTTCCACATCTCGGATATTTGGCTGGACGATACCGCTAAACAACGCGCCGCCAAAAATCAGGCCGAGGTACACAAAGCCCTCATCCGGAGCCGCTGGCTACCCGCCTGGGTCGATGCCGTCGAGTATGGCAAGTTCGGCCGCGCGACCGTGACCGCGACCTTGTTTGGCGACGTGGATGCCTCCATCATCGCGGATTTTAAGAAGGGTGTTCCTGCGCTGATGAATGCGGCCGAGAATACCTTGAAGCACGCGGGCGGTGGTTATGGACCCGCGCACATGGCCTCAAAAGGCTCGATCCTCGACGTCACGAAACTGGACGGCGAAGAACCTATGGGCAGCAGCGGGATCCAAATCCATTTTGAAACGGACCTCATCATTGAGGGTATCCGCCCCACACGAGTCGTCCGTGTCCGTCCTGCAGACTGGCCCAACGTCAGAGTGCCTCGGGAGGAGTTCCTTGGTGACGGCAACTTCAGCCATGAAGACCGCTTTCCCACACCGGCGATCTTCCCGAAATATTAATGCCTTAGCGTTCTAAGTTTTTGGTCCCAAGTTTTTCGTGCTGGGTTTTTCGTCGCCCAGCAAGACGCCGGCAATCCGAAACCAAGAACCAAGAACCAAGAACCAAGAACGCGAAGCCATGAACCTCCCCCTCCTCACCACTCTCCTACTCACATCACTCACCGCGTTGCAGGCCGCTGTGCCAGACCTTTCGAAAATCGCCTCCCAAGCCGACCTCGCTGCCATCATCGCCGCCACGGACGATGCCACTCTAAAGCATGCGCTCACCGACAACGCCGCCGCCATTCTCGCCGCCACCGAGCGGCACCCGCACGTCGAGGCCGTCATCCGCACGATCGAGAGGGCGCCGGGCTCGTTCACAAAGATCAACACGACTCCCGAGGCGCTCAAAAAAGCGGCGGGGGCTGACATCACGATTTTTGACACGCTCACTCTCGTCAGCACCAGCATTCAGAATGGTAAGGCGCACGTCTATCGAGGCACCACCGAAGATCCCTACGACGCGGCCTTTATCGAGCACCTTGGGCACATCCCGTCCCTCGAGTCCGTCAAGATCGTGGCAACAAAGATCGAGGACTCCTGGCTGCCGCCGCTGCTAAAACTCAAGAACCTCAAATCCCTGAGCATGGAAGGAACCGCCAGAGGACTGCCTGGAAACCCCGCCTTAGGCGATCCGAGCCTCGCGCGACTCAAAGCTCTCACGCAGTGCCCAATGCTTACCTCTCTCGAGCTCGCGTACTTCGGTCAGGCCACCGACGCCGGGCTTGAACAACTGGCCGGACTAAAAAACCTCGAGAGCTTCACCTTCCGCGGCTCTCCGGTGAATGGGCATGGCTTCGCAAAGTTCGAGGGCTGGACCAAGCTCAAAAGGATCAACTTCCACAGCAACAACCTCGACGATGAGGGACTCGGTTATGTCTGTGAAAAGTTTCCCAACTTGGAGTTCATCAAATTGTGGCACTCCAAACTCATTACCGATGCCAGCGCCGGTCATCTCAAAAAGCTGAAGAAGCTGACTGGCATCGAGATCAGTTGCTCAAAAGCCACCGCTGGCGTCGTGAAGCACCTGCGTGACTTGCCGATGGAATATATGGCGCTCGAGTACGGCGTGAACACTCCAGCATTGGACGCCATCGACACGGTCAAATCCATTTCCACGCTCCGTCGTCTCTCGATCGATGGCAAAACTTTTACCGACTCCGATCTCGCCACCCTCGCCAGCGTGACCCAGGTCCGGGAGCTCTCCCTCTCAGGCATTGACCTTCCCGACGCGCGACGCCCTCAGTTGCAAGCCTTCGCTCATCTCAAGTCCCTCACGCTCGTCCTCTATGGCAAAGGCTACCCCGACGAAACGCAGACCAAAGTAAAAGCCCTGCTGCCGAAGGTGGACGTCAAGTTTGTCCAGTGAAGTCTCTTTGTTCTTACAGAAGGAATAGAATTCCCCTTTCTCAAGTCGATTCGCCTGTGTCCGGTCGAAGAGCCGTTCAGCAACAGAGTGCAGGGTAAGATCCAAGCTCTGCTTCCGAAGATTTCCTTTCAGGTCAAGTCGACATCCATCCGTGACCTCCCGCTTCGGATTTCGGGAGCAGGTGGCTGAGTCTGACTTTGATTCCGAGGCGCTCTCGGTGCCCCCCGAGTTTTCGGGGGTAGCTACATACAAATAAAGATGGCACAATTGGGTATTTGTTGTATCCCACCATGACTTCCCCCGTTCGCTTTCACTCATTCTTCGTCCTGGCGCTGATCTTCACTGCCAGCCTTCCTTTGTCTGGTGTCGTCATTGGAGCGGAACCGTTTGAAGCCTTCCTAGAGAAGCATTGCATTCGCTGCCACGGCCCTGAGAAGGAGAAGGGCGACTTGCGCCTCGACCATCTCTCGCGCGATTTTAAGTTGGGCGTGGACAGCCATCATTGGGCGGAGGCACTCGAAAACGTCAACAGTGGCGAGATGCCTCCGAAGAAGGAAAAAAAACCGACCCAGGAGGAGATCGCGGCTTTTGTTACGAATCTCGACTCACTTCTCAAGCAGGGCCGAGCCTCACGGATGGCGGCGCGTCCTGCAGTGACTCATTATAGACTGAGCCGGAAAGAGTATCAGAACACGGTCTATGACCTGCTCGGCGTTCGCTACGATCCTGCCAAGCCGGGGGAGCTAAACGCGGACACGCTGTGGCATGGATTTGAGCGCATCGGTTCGGAACTTTCCCTTTCGCCGTCGCACATGGAGCGCTATTACCGCGCGGCAGAACTCGTGCTCGACCGCGCCTTTCCGGTTGTATCGAGCGAGGCGCGCAAAGTCCGCAAGACGGCCGCCGATCTGCGTTACGGAGGAGGAAAGGACCAGCAGGCGGCTCTGGACCGTTTCGGCATCAAGCGGCCTCTACGTTATCTCATGTTCCCTGGCACGACCCAGAATGCGCTCTCTCCTAATTGGTTCGGCAAGACAGGACCGGAGCATAGCGGGCTCTACAAAGTCCGCATCCAGGCAAGTGGGATCCGCCCACCTGGCGGCCAGCCAGCGCACTTAAGCATCGGCAAGCGGACCGGCGAAGAGACAGTGGAAGGCATTATCGAGTTTGACCTCACCGCGCCCGAGAACAGTCCGCAGGTGTTTGAGTTCGAGGTATTCGTTGAAATGCCCGCGACGCTGGACTGCTGCGTGGTGGCCACGGATGTGGTAGACAGAAGAAGCGGAGCCGCCTTTCGCAATGCCCTCGGAAGCAGGGGCGGTTACATCTTTACGCACAGCAGCGAGACCCTGCTGCTCAATCCGAACGCACCGCAGATGTTCGATGATAAGGGAAACGGCCTCTTCTCTACGGTGCTGCTCGATTGGATTGAATGGGAGGGCCCGCTCGTATCTGAGGCCGAAAAGAACCGCCGCGAGGGTTTGTTGCCGCCCGATGACGCAACTCCAGAAGTTGTCGTAGAACATCTGCAGCGCTTTGCTGAACGCGCCTGGCGCCGGCCCGTAAAAAAGGAGGAGCTGGAGAAGTATATGCGCTCCTATTACAGCGAACGCGAGACGGGAGAAAAGAGTGCAGACGCCTATCGTGTGGCAATGCAGGGCGTCCTGACCTCCCGGCACTTCATTTACCTCGTAGAGGGCGACCCGGTAACTCGTGAACGCCTCACGGATTCGGAATTCGCCTCGCGGCTCTCCTATTTCCTCTGGAGTTCAATGCCCGACGACTCTCTCTTCACAGCGACCAAAAACGGCACGCTCAAAAGCGACGGCCTCAATCAGGAAGTGGACCGAATGCTCTCCGACAGCCGGGCCAACCGATTCATCGACGACTTTGCCCGCCAGTGGCTGCAACTCCACCGCGTAGGGATGTTCCCGCCGGACAAGAAGCTCTATCCCAATTACGACGCCTGGCTTGAAGCCAGCATGCGTACCGAACCGGTGGAGTTTTTCCGCGAGATGTACGCCAAAAATATGCCCATCGACAGCTTCATCGAATCGAACTGGAGCATAGCCAACGCACGGCTCTGCGATTTCTACGGACTTCCCGAACCGAAGATCAGTGGCTTCCAGCGCGTCTCCCTCAAGCCCGAAGATCACCGCGGCGGCCTCCTCACGATGGGTGCGATGCTCGGACTGACTTCGGACGGCACACGTCACCGCCCCGTGCACCGAGGCGTCTGGCTTAGCGATGTGATTCTCGGTAAGCTGCCGCCGCCACCGCCGGCGAACGTGCCCGCAATCGAGCCGAGTACACAACAAAGCCCAAAAGCCTCCCTCCGCGAGAAACTGGAGGCTCACCGCAAAGATGCCAACTGCGCCGCCTGCCACGCCAAGATCGACCCTTTGGGCATTGCTTGGGACAACTACGATGCCATCGGCCAGTGGCGCACCCGCGAGAAAATTCCTGCAGGCGTTGGTGAGGACCCATTGATTAATCCCGCCGGCATCATGCCAGACGGACGCGCATTCAAAGATGCCAACGAGTTCAAACAGCGATTGCTTGAGGACCGAGAGAAGATCGCACGTGCCTTCATAGAGCACCTCTGCACTTATGGCCTCCGCCGCGCCCTCGCTTTTGATGACCAAGACGACCTTAAGGCCATCGAGATGGAAGCGAAGAAAAACCAATACCGGATCAAAGACATCATCCGCGCCGTCGCCCAATCCGACCTCATGCGCAAACGATGATAAAATGTTCTTCGTTCATAGTTCTTCGTTCATAGTTCTTTGTTCTTTGTTCTTTGTTTTTTCCTGAGCAGAAAACAGTCGTTCCCAACAAAGAACCAACAACAAAGAACCAGGAACTAGGAACCGGAAACTAAGAAAAAAATCATGATCATCCGACGCTTTGAGGACATTGAAGGCTGGCAGCTCGCTAGGGAGCTGACCAAGCTTGTCTATGCCTCGGCCCGGCGCGGCACGTTTGCGAAGGATTTCGGACTGCGGGACCAAATTACCCGCGCAGCCGGCTCGGTGATGCACAACATCGCCGCGGGATTCGACGGCGGGAGCAATCCGGAGTTCATCAAGTTCTTGCGCTATTCGCAGCGTTCATGCTCAGAAATTCAGAGCCAGCTCTACGTAGCCTTGGACCAATGCTACGTCACCCGTGAGGAGTTTGATGCCATCTATAACCAAACCGCGCTCACCCACTCCAAAGTTGGCGGATTCATCCGCTATCTCCTGAATACCCCCATTTCCCGCTGAACCTCTTCAACCAAGAACCTCTTCAACCAAGAACCAAGAACCTCTTACCAAGAACCCCCATGAACTACCTTTCCCAATCCTGGCTGATTAACCGCCGCCACGCCCTCCGTGCCCTCGGCAGTTTCATCTCGCTACCCTTCCTGGAATGCATGGTCCCGCTCCGCGCGGCGGAGAACGCCACCGCCACGCCAAAACGCAGCGCCTTCATATATCTCGCCAACGGCGTCCACTCGCTCAACTACCAGATCACTACACCGGGCCGGGATTACCAGTTCTCCCGGTCGCTAAAGCCTCTGGAGAAGCACCGCGAGGTCATCACCCCTATCAGCGGGTTGCATCACCCCGGAGCCCTCAGCCATCACCACAATTGCATCTCCGTCTGGCTTACCGGAGGGAAACTCGGACCTTCGGACCGCAACACAATCTCCGTGGACCAAAAGATGGCTGAGATCACGGCCCTGCACACCCGTTATCCCTCGATGGAGGTCGCCCTCACCGGCGATTCCCTCGCCTGGACCTCAGGTGGCGTGCGGCTACCGGCACTGCGTCGTTGCAGTGAAATCTTCGCATCTCTTTTTGAGGAACCGAAAGGTGGCAAGGCATTCCAAAAGCGCGCCCTGCGGCGCAAAGGAAGCGTTCTGGACGCCAACCTCGCCGAAGTGCGCCAACTCGAGCAGAAAATGGGGGCGGCGGATAAAGGCCGGATGGAGCAATACCTCACCTCAGTCCGTGAGGCAGAGATTCGCGCGCGCCGAGCCGATGCGTGGCTGGACACGCCGTTGCCAAGCATTTCCGACGTGGATCGCAAACGCACCAATCGCGACATCGCCGCGACTTTGGCGGGCGACTATTTCCGGACTGTCTACGACCTCATGGTGCTCGCCTTCCAGACGGATGTCACACGCGTGGCCACCTTCAGCTTGGGCGGCGAAGGGGATGCCTTCTCCATTCCTGAGATCGGCATCACCGAGTCACGCCACCAGCTCAGTCATCACGGCGGCGATGTCGGCTACATGGAGAAACTCACCAACTACGATACATTCGCCATCGAGCAGTTTAGCTACTTCCTGACACGGCTTGCAGAGACCAAGGATCTCGATGGCAAGTCTCTCCTAGGCTCCACGATGGCCCTTTTCGGCAGTGGCATGTCCTACGGTCACAGCCATGGCAACGCGAACCTCCCGCTTGTGCTCGCAGGCGGCTCAAACCTTGGTCTGAAGCACGGCAGCCATCTCGACTTCAACAAGACCGCCGCTGGATTCCAAGGATACGCACTCAACGACGACGGGGCGCTCACCACCGCGCATTACCAGCTCTGCAGCCGCCCTGCGAACTCGGACGCCCACATGAGCAACCTCCTGCTCCTTATGGCCCAACGCATGGGCGTGGAGACCGACCAGCATGGAGACAGCAACAAAGTGATCACGCTGTGAGTCGGCGGCTTGTTCTTGGTTCTCTGTTCTTGGCTTTGGGTCTGTCCGCAGTATCTGCCGAGGAGGATGTTTTTCGTCCCGAAGCAGGGAAGTTCCCCCCTCTGGAAAAAGCGCATTCCTACCGTGGTGAACTCGTGTTTGTAGACCACGTCAACCGGCGCGGCAGTATTCGCGTGCAATCCACGGGAGTGTTCCGCTTCAGCGCCCCTCGCCCCTTCGCCATGCTGCCCTACGCCGTCGTGCGTTATCACGGCGCACCGGCCGATCTGCGCGACATTCCGCTCGGGACTGTGCTGCAAGTCCGGGCTTTCCTCCCGCCCGACCCCAAAACCTCCGCCGTTCCAGTATTGCCAATCAACAACCGCCAAAAGGCCGACGCTGGGGGACCCGGCACCGCACCTGCCGAAAACCACGTCCTCCTCCTCGAAGACGAACCCAGCGCCTGCCAGCGCGAGGGAATGGTCTGGAGACTCAAAGAAGTGGAAGTTAAAGACAACGAAGGAACCATTGTCGCCAACCGTGAACCAAAGCAAGGCGGAGAGCTTAAGGCCCGCGAGGAAACGATGTCTTTCGATGGCGCTACCCGCGTGTGGCGCGGCCGCGAATACCTCCAGATCGAACACCTGATCGCCGAGGGCGCGTGGCCCGCCAGCGGGAAGAAATCTCTCAGCGGCCAGTCTGTCCTGCTAGGCATCACCTGGAAGCCCACTCCAGGCAATGTGTTTACCCGGTTTCACATCTCGGACATTTGGCTGGACGACGAAGCCATGCAAAACGCGACGCGCCATCAGACCGAGAGCCACAAGGCGTTCATCCGAAGCCGTTGGATGCCCGCGTGGATTGATACCGTCGAGTACGCCAAGTTCGGCCGCGCAAAGGTCACTGCCACCTTGTTCGGTGGCATGGACCCGTCGCTTTACGCCGATTTCAAAACAGGGATCCCCGCGATGATGAATGGCGTCGAGAACACGTTGAAGCATACGGAAGGCGGCACCGCTGGACCGACGCAGATGGCCGCACGAGGCACCATCCGCGACGTGACCAAAACGCTTGGAAACGCTTCTCTGGGGAGCAGCGGCATTCAGATCCAATTCGAGACCGACCTCATAACCGAAGGACTCCGCCCCGCACGTGTCGTGCGTGTCCGTCCCACATCATGGCCTGATGTGCACATGCCCAGAGAAGAATACGTCTCAGACGGTGCGGGCTTCAGCATTGACCAACGCTTCCCGACTCCCGCGATCTTCCCCAATTTCTGATTTTTACCACGCTTCGTCTCATCCTATGACACGCTTCTCTTTTGTTCCCGGTTTTTTGCTCATGGCTCCTCGCTTGTGGTTGTCGACCCTTGCCTGTGCTTTGCTCATTGAAGCAGAGGCAGCCAGCGAAGAGCCGAAGACCAAAGAACCACAAGCTGAGGTTTTTCGCCCCGAAACCGGAAAGTTTCCGTCTTTGGAAAAAGCCCACTCCTACCGGGGTGAACTCGTGTTTGTAGACCACGCCACCCGCCGAGGCAGCATCCGGGTGCAAGGGGTGGGCATGTTCTATCGAAACAACCCGCACCCCTTCGCCATGCTCCCGTACGGCGTTGTCCGATATCATGGTGCGACAGCAGATTTGCGTGACATCCCACTCGGCACCGTGCTGCATATCCGCGCATTCCTACCACCAGACCCGAAGACTTCCTCGGTGCCGGTCCTGCCCGTAAATAACAAGGACATCGACTCAAACCACTACCGAGGAATAGGCGTCTTCCCTGCTGAGAACCATGTCCTCCTGCTCGAAGACGAGCCCAGTCACTGCCTGCAAGAAGGCAAGATCTGGAAACTCAGGGAAGTAGACCTGAAGAACTACGAAGGAATACTCATCGCCAACTGCGAACCGAAGCAATGCACCGACAGCAAGGCCTCCGATGAAAAAATGACCTTCGATGCCGCCACCCGCGTCTGGCGCGGCCGGGAATGCCTTGGCATCAAGGACCTGGTCGCCGAAGGCGCATGGCCCGCTGAAGGAAAGAAGGCCCTTGACGGCCGGGCCGTCCTGCTCGGTATCGTCTGGAAGCCAACTCCAGATGGTATCTTTACCCGGTTTCACATCTCGGATATCTGGCTCGACGATGCATCGATGCAACGCTCCTCCGACAACCAGACCGAAACGCACAATGCCTTCATTCGCCGCCGTTGGATACCCGCCTGGATCGATGCCGTTGAATATGGCAAGTTCGGCCGCGCCACGGTAACCGCGACCCTGTTCGGCAGCATGGACGCCTCTCTTTACGCCGATTTCAAAAAGGATGTGCCCGTCCTGATGAACGCGGCCGAGAACACACTGAAACACGCAGGCGGACATTACGGCCCCGCACACATGGCCTCAAAAGGTCCCATCCTAGAGGTCGCAAAATTGCCCGGCGAGGCACCTCTGGGTAGCAGCGGCATCCAGATTCGTTTTGAAACTGACCTCATCATCGAAGGCATCCGGGCTGGCAGAGTCGTACGTGTTCGTCCTGCGAGCTGGACCGCGGTGAACCTGCCCCGCGAAGAGTTTCTCGGGGATGGAAACTCTAGCTACGAAGACCGTTTTCCGACCCCGGCCATTTTTCCAAAATACCAGCCCTGACCGTCAGCTATCGCCGCTGTTCCTCTACTTCTCGTAAGCATAAAATCCACCCCCCTTTTTGCCGTGCGGTTATGCTTGCTCACCAACGTCTCAAACTTCGTTCTCGATCGCCCACGTTCAGGCAGTGATCCGCATCGTCAAAGATGCCAAGGGCAAAATCGAGAAGACCGAGGACGGCCAAAACTTTGAAAGCAGACAGCTCTGGCGGAACCCTTCCGAGAAAACGCTGGTTCGCACGTAAATAGCAGTTTGAGGCCATCCCGTTGCGTTGAAATCGCAGCTACTGTTTAGATGCACCCGAATCCGGCGAGCCTTTTGTGATGACTTTATCCGCGCCAGGGGATTGTCTTTGAGTGCTCACTGGTCATTCCAATCCCGAATTCCAGATCTCTCACCCCCCCCTCTCCAATGCCCCCAAGACCTCTGCTCCGACTCCTTTCTCTCGCGCTCGTCTCTTCCTTCTTTTCTCCAGATGTTGTGGAAGGCGCGCTTTCCGCCTCTCAGTCGGAGGCGCTTTACCAACAGATGCTGAAGGAGCCCCAATTCAAGGCGGCCGACCGCGAACTCTCGACGGTGTATGCTCAGGTGCGCCAAAGAATGGACCCGGCAGCTCAAAATCGTCTTCGCGATCAGCAACGGCAGTGGCTCAAGTCCAAGGACGACGCACTCAGCGAAGCCACCCCCGGTGCAAGAACTGCCCTCGCCTTGCAGCTTACGCGCGACCGAGTGCGAGAGCTGAAGGGGCTTTCGCATGGCGGTTCCGCTCCAGCCGCATCTCCGGAGGACGCCCGAGGAAACAAAATGGACGTAGAGGTGCAACTGGCAAAGCTCAAGTCGCGAGACCCAGACGCCCGGATTGAGGCCTTGCGGGAACTGGAGTATTCTCTGGATCCGAGACTGCCCGAGGTGATGCTTCGCCTGCTTTCGGACAGCGGAGATAGCATTCGCCGGGTGGCGGCCCACGGGATCGGCAGTCGCTGGTGGCAGGTTCCTAAGGGCAGAGTGGAGTTTTTTGTCTCCAAAATGAAAGAGGCGGCAAAAAAGGAGGGGGAATCTGAAGGAGGCGAGTTGTGCCGGAGCATCGACCTTCTACAACAGTCGGTGGGGAAACGGATGGAGTTTCCCAAAGCGGTTTCTCTTAGCCCTAACGGGCGTTGGATCATTTATGACCGCCTCGGATCCCCCTGCCTAATTGATGTGCAGAACCAGACCGAAGAGATCCTCGGCTGGCCCCAGAAGGATTGGGAAGGGAGATTTTTGGGTGAAGGCCTATGGCATCCGACGAAAGAAGTCGCGCTTGTGAGTTTTCACACCCGCCGGGGGCCTGCTTCCCTTTGCGTCTGGACGCACGGCAAAGGCGTCAAAGTGGTCGGAAAATCCAGCTTCATGGATTTGCTCCAAAAGAAGAAACTCTCTTTTCATGAGGGGATGTTTTCTCTCAATACGGAGGACGCGAAATGGAAAGGGGACAGGTTGTCGATTCCCGCCTCTTTCGAAGACATAAAAACTGAAAAGTCTTACTCTGCATCCTTCCTCTGGGACGCGTCCCTCATGGAACTACGCTTGGAGTCCGTTCGCTTAGATTCCGCGAAGTAAAAAGCGCCTTTCGTTATCCCAGGGCGGGTTGGTTTTCGACGGTTCGATCTCGAACCGCGAAGTAATCCGCTCCTAACAATCTTTCTTATACTGATCACCAGAGCCTCGCCCCGGCAGAGGCCCTCCCCTGACGGGGGCGACGATTAAACCGTGGGCGCTGTTTTAAGATACAACCCGCAACTCGGGTCAGTCGCCTAGGAAACTCACATCGTCGCACTGCGCCCTGAGGAAGCGCGCGCCCTGATCCACTTCCACAGTGAGGGCATGATTGCCTGCCGGGATTGATTCAGTGAGTTGGCCGTCCTTGAGGGAAAGCGGTTTGCCATCGAGCCAGGCGGCCTTCACTCCGGTGAGAATCAACGGCTTTGAGGTGGGTGCCGGCGCTGTGAAGCGGGCAGTGGCAAACGCGCGCCCCAAGAAAAACTCATTGGCTAGCTGGCCGTTGACGAGGCTGTACGTGGACTGAGCCGCGCGCTGGACTGCGGGGTCCTGACTGAGGGCGGAGGTTTTGTCTGCAGAGAACCACCAGAGGCGAGCCACGTTGCCCTTGCTGGCATCGAAGGGTCCTGGACGGCCGATTTCACTGAGGAAGGCGAACAGGTTGCGCTTGGGAACTCCTTCGAGTCCGTCGGCGAGCCCCGCGGGCATGATACTCCCAATGTTTTCACGCTTTAGAATGTTCGCCTTGATCAGCGGTTTTTCAAAGCCGGGCCCCGGACGAATGATAATTTCCGTCGCCGTTTCTCCGGCAGGAATGCCGTTTTCCACCGTGCCATCCTTCATCGTGAAGGCAAAGGCGTGATAGCCTTCTTTCACTTTGGCCGCGGGGTTGAGGACGCTTTCGATAATGTAATCCAGCGGTGCGCTGGCACCGATGCTCGAAAGGTCAGGGCCAAGTTTGCCGCCGGCACCGCCGATTGCATGACAGAGCGCACACCCGCTTTTACGGTAAACGATCTCACCATCTGCAGGGTCGGCGCCAAGTTTGATTTGGTTGAGAAAACCATTAATTTCCGCCGTATAATTACGGGGTGCGTTGGTTTGACCGGCCAAAGGAGAGATCACATCGACCAGAGCCTGGCCGCCACGTCCCATGCTGCGCGCGGTTTGTAGCGCTGAGGCGTAAGATTCGGGCGAGAGATCTTTTGGAAATTCTTTGGCAAGGCGTCCTGCAAACGCCGCGTTTTGGAACAGTTCACGCCAGACTTGTTTGGCAACCTCGGGAGAGGGAATTTCGCCAAAAACAACCGGAATCCCCTTGATGGCCTCGCCCGGTGCGTGGACCGAAAGCGGAATCAAAGCGCCTCTCCGCACCTCGGCGGATTTCGTTTCAGCAAACAGCTTGCGAAGGGCGGTGACCGTGGGTTGCTGGCCGATGGTCCGCAGCGCCTTGAACGCTTCGTTTCTAAGCTGCCCATCTTTTTCACTCCCCGCAAATTCGATAACATTCGGGACGAACTGCACCAACTTCCATTCGCCCACCAGATTTAGGGCGGCGATTTTTACCGCCCGATCCGAGGCGTTGAGGAAGGTGCCGATCGCCGCAAGGTCTCCCTCTGGGCGGAGGTTACGGACGCGCGCGGCCTCAACGAGTGCGTTGGCAACACGAACCGTGGCCGTCGCAGTAAACGCGCCCTCTCTGATCAAAGACTGGAAAAGATAGGTGATCTCGGGGACTCCTCCGGCTTTTCCTAGCAGTTCAATCCAGGGACCAGAACCGTCCTTGTCGATGGAGCGTCCCTTAAAAAGTCGCTGGATGAAGGGCGTGCTGACCACGGGATCTACCGTTTTGGCTAGCAGCGCCAGAGCAGCTTCGTTTTCGCCGATCTTTGCGGGATGAGAGGCAAGGTCCTCCAGCCATGGGCGGGCAAGCTCGTTCAAGCTCGTCCAAGCGGCGAAATCCAAGAAACTGTCTTCCGGATCCGTAGGGAGATTTTTGATCACAAGATCCGCACTTTCCGCCGTCGGGATACGGGCCAGCGTCCTGAACGCTTCAAGGCGAACCCTCGGATTCGCGTGCTTGAGCATCGGCTCAATGGCGCGCACATCCGTCAGGCCTCGTGCGCCGTACGCTTTGCCAATTTCACGCAACCCGACCTGTATGCTCACTGCGTCGCCGCCGTTGAGGAGCGTAGAGAGGTGGGAGGTATCGGCGGTGCGTCCGCTCAGCAACCAAGCGGCCTGGCGGCGGGATGGTTCGTCCTTGGCCCATTTGGAAAGCGCCTTTTGCAGTTCTCCCACGGGGACCTTCGCTAGTTCCCGGCGGCTCTGTTCAAACACCCAGCGGTTGGGTGAAAGAAGCTTTTCCAGCAGAGCCTCCGTTGAGTTTCCGACGATGGGAGTCCACTGTAAGGCCTTGCTTCCCGCGGGCGCGATGCGCCAGATGCGGCCGCGCTGTTTGTCTCGGCGAGGATCACGGAAATCAACTTCACCGTGGTTGATGATCGGGTTTGACCAGTCCGCCACGTAGAGTCCGCCGTCGGGCCCCATGGACAAACCGATGGGCCGGAAACTGGCGTCACTCGTGCGCACTATGTCAGGCATCACCTTGGTGACGTACCCGGATTTGGGTTGTGCTTCAGAAGTAAAATCATTGAAGGAGAAGCGCACGATGCGATGAGCCCGGAAGTCACACGTGATGGCGTTGCCTTGCCAGTCAGCTCCAAAAAGCGGGCTATTGAGCAATTCGAGGCCACAGAATTTCGGGTAAGAGCCCGGGCTGATGCTGCTTATAAAGCGGCGGGCGCCTTCGGACGGGGGGAGGACGGCTCCGGGGAACGCCCAACTGACGCCATTGCCATCTGCACCGGAAGTGAGGAAAGTTTGACCATTCACATCCTCCTGCTGGCCCCACGCATTCACCAGTCCCTTGGAGTGGACCTCGACGCGTTCGGTCGATGGATCGTAGGCAAATGCCGCTCCTGAGTTGGCACGCACAAGTCCCCACGGGGTTTCCAGATGGGAATGGATGTAGATGGTTTGGTGGAAATACAGGCGGCCGTCGATTCCCCAATGGAGGGTGTGGACGATGTGGTGCGTGTCTTCAGTGCCAAAACCACTTAGGACAATGCGTCTTTCGGACATCAAGCCGTCACTGCCCGGTTTGGTCAGGTGCAACAGTTCGGTGCTAGCACCCACAAAGCAGCCGCCGCTGTTGTCCGGGGCGACTCCCGCTGGAATGAGCAGGTGATCCGCCACTATGCGGGAGGTGTCCGCCACGCCGTCGTGGTTGGTGTCCTCCAAAAGGATGATTTTGTCGTTCCCTGTGGAGGGACCGAACTCAGCTGAGTTGCCTTCCATTTGGGCGCCGAGATCCTCCGGGTTAACCTGTGGGTAAGTATTCGACGTGGCAAGCCAGAGGCGGCCAGCCGTGTCCCAGTTCATGTGAACGGGTTTTTCGAGGAGCGGATTCTCGGCAAAGAGTGTCATCTCCAAACCGTCCCCCAAGGTGAACTCCGGCCGGGGAAGAGGCGGAAGGGCCGCCAGCTTGGCGGGAGATTTGGGCTCGCGCGGCAACATGCTTTTGTTCCCCGCTGAAATTCCGATGACATCTGCCTCGGCCTTGTCGATGAGCGGATCGAACTTTGGAATTTCAACCGCGTTGCGTCCCTGTTCGCGCTTTCTAAAACCGAAAATGTAGGTGTAGTTCGCAGGCCGACTGCGGTGGAAGAAGAGCGAGTTTTTGCGCAGGATTGCCTCGCGAAGGGCGAGTTGGGTTTCAGTTTCTCTATCCCAATTTTTGGCGTCTACTTTCCAGCCGAGTTGCGCGGCCAAGCCCTCCGCAAGCGCGCGATAGCCCTGCGCAGTCAGATGGATGCCGTTGTCCGTTCCGTGCTCAAGCTTTATCCCTGCGCCTTGCTTCCAGTCGGCGCGCACGAACGGCACCTTTTTTTCAGCGGCGAGATCAACCATCGCCTTCTCAAACGCCGCAAGCACAGCGTTGTGTTCGCTCGGATCCGGCAGTCCCGGACGCGACGCCCGCAAGTCCTCGTGTTTGAGCGGCCCGAGGAAAACAAAACGCACCTTCCCTCCCGGACTCGACTGCGTGATGAGGTCCATCAACTGCGTGAGGTCCCTTTTGAATTTCCCAGGAGAATGGTCGATTCCGTAGCGGGCCGTATCGGGGTTTAGCGCGGGATCGTTTTTGCCGTAGGTCAAGTTTTCCAGACTGGCTGCCATCCCGTAGCCCAAAATCGCGACGGTGGGCTTCACCACTTCGAGTTGTTCTTTAAGACTGTCCACGCCTTTTGCCACAGGATCGAAGCTGGCGCGCGAAGCACCGAGGGGACTGTCTCCACTGTAACCGAGATTCCGAACACTGAATTTCTTGCCCGCGAACTCCCGTCGCATTTTGGCTTCGAGATAGCCATAGTTGTTTTCTCGCTCGATGAGCACGTCGCCAATGAGCAAGACGCGGTCATCGTCCTGGATGACAAGTTTGGGCTGTGCCGCAAATCCTGCCACAGTAATGCAGACGGAAAAAATCAGGGTGAGTTGAAGGACGCGGAAGTTCAGGGAAGCTAGCATGAGGAGGGTCGGAGTTGATTGGCTCACAGGGAGGGACGGTTGAGCCTACAGGGCGCGGGCCTGTAGACAAAACACTACGACTTTGAAGGCTAACTCTTAGGCAATCTCTTGAAAAGGTCCTAAATTGGAGAGGGGAAAGCAGCCCCACCGGGAACCTTTCCACCCGGATTGGGAGACCACCCCTTAAAAGCCACGTCGAAGGCCCCCTCGCGACGAGGCAATTATGATAGCGCACACCTCCGAGACGCGACAACGCTCTAGGCGAGGCAGCCCTTGCTCGTTCAGGATGGTCAGCGATGCGACGCGGCACAGCATCCCACACCCCCCTTTTCTGGCAACTGCTGCCAAAGATTTCACCGGCAGGATCTGGAACATGGCTACGGGAAAAATGGTGAACAAATTTCGTTTCTTTATCAGGCCGCCGCATCGCCTCTATGGAGTCTAGATGGTCATAACCTGACTATCCCAAAAGCAAATGCGCGCTGTTTCTTGACTTCGACGTTGTGTCGGGAGCTGAAGACCCAACCTTGCCTTCGGTATGATAGTGAAGAGCGCCTTCTATCCTCAAGCAAAGGCCCGTAAGGGATGTGATACGATTTTAGAAATGCTGAAAAAGTCATCGCGTGAATCCTTGCGGAAAATCTAAAAAATGGCACACCGGCCTGTGCTCAGTATGCACCGGGCCTTCTCCTTGGATTTCTGCCCGATAAACCGCTCGTGCCACGCAACCACAGCCTGTTAAATTCCTCTGATGCCTCCACCCAATCCAGTTGCAGACTCCTCCAACGTCGTGGCCAGGGCCGCGTCGACGTTACTTGCGCTGCTAAACTTTGTCGAAGGCGTTCAATGCTGGGTAAAAGACCGGAACGGAGTCTATTGCTGGGTAAACAGAGCCTTTCTCCTCAACTATTTTCTGGATGCCACTCCGGACGCCGTCCTCGGCAAGACGGATTACGACCTATCTCCCAAACATCTTGCCGATCAGTTCCGACTTGATGACTCACAGGTCATTGAGGGCGAATCTATTCTAAACCGCCTGGAACTCGTCGGCCGCTTCGACCACGTCTCCCACTGGTGCGTCACCACCAAGCTCCCTGTGAGGCAAGAGAATGGCGCAATCTCAGGGACTGCGGGAATCACCCGAATCGCCAGCACGGGCGAACTCAACGCCCCATCTCATGCAGACTTAGGACTGAGCCGCGCACTGACATTTGTGCGAGAAAACCATGCAGCCCCTATCTCCAATAAATCCCTTGCCGCAGTCTCCAACCGTTCCGTCCGTGCGCTTGAACGCCTTTTTGTGCGGGAGCTTCGCCTCACCCCTCAGCAGTATCTGCGCAGGATTCGTGTCCGCCTATCCTGTCAGGACCTTATTTATTCCCAATGGAGCTTAAGCGAAGTCGCTCTTCGCCACGGCTTTTGTGATCAGAGCCACTTTACGCGGGAGTTTCGCCTGGAGACCCAGATGACCCCGAAAACCTATCGCCTCCGGTACCGCAGCACAGGTGAGGCTACGCCGCTCTGATTCCAAAAGATGCCGCGGGGAGTCTATTATCTCAACCCCCTTTCGGTTTAGCTTTGGAAAGTGTTCGAAAGTACCTCCTCCCTTATTTTCAAACGTCCACGCACCCAACTGACTTTCCTTTTTCGGGCGTCCATCGTACCTCGCGCCCAGTTTTCTTCAGCCTGGCCTTTGCTAACTGAAGAACAGCATCAAGCGTTGCTGATTTCTGTTTTCAAAAAATAGACAGAAAATAGACAACTGCTTGAGAAACACCGCCACTCAAATCTTTTATTGCCTTCTCAAACAGCGGAGTCCAAGGAGACAACACGCTTTTTCAAATTCTAGGAACGCATTGAGCTCCCCATTCAACCCAGTGCCCAGAACCGGATTAACTCATCACACACACCCCTCCCGTTACACGCCCAAAAATCATGAAAGTTGGAATCGACAGCTACTGTTATCACAGGCAATTCGGCGAGGTTTATCCAGGCCAGACCGCGCCGGAGACTCCGCTCTCCTTTGAAAATTTCATGCTCTCTCTAGAGGGCTTTGGCATTGATGGCGTCTCGCTTGAGTCCTGCTTTATCCCCCACTTCGAGGCGTCCTATCTGGCGGGTATCAAAGCTCACTTGGACTCGCTCGGAATGGACCGTGTGTACGCCTGGGGCCATCCAGATGGCCTCGAGGCGGGCCAAAACGAATCTGCCTACGCTGAAATGATCGAGCATATGGCACACGCTCAAGCAATAGGCGCCAATGTAATGCGCGTGGTGGGCAGCAGTCTCCGCTATCGATCTGAACCACACGGCCCGCAGTTGGAAAAACTCACGCGCATGTTTTCCAATGCCACCGCGCTGGCAGAAAAAGCGGGACTCAAACTCGCACTCGAAAACCACATAGACTACAACTCCAACGAAATTCTTCAGCTGCTCAAAGACGTCAACTCACCCAATCTCGGTGTAAATTTCGACTCCGGGAATTTTCTCCGTGTCCTGGACGATCCCGTCGAGGCGATGCGCAAGCTTGCGCCCCATGTGCTTGCGACTCACATCAAAGACCTCCGCCCGGTTAAAGGCGTGCCAGCGGATGAGTGGCACTTTTTCTCGTGCGTCCCGACGGGAGACGGGCTGATCCAAAACGCGACTCTTGCGAGGATCCTGAGCCAAAATAATTACGAAGGTTTTTTGGCCGTTGAAATCGACTTTTTACACCCCGACTTCCAGGGCAGAGAAGACTGGGTTGTGAGGGAGAGCATCCGCGCACTCAAGGCAATTGCAGCCAATTTATAGAGTATGAAAAACGAGCTTCGCATCGGACTCATTGGCTCCAAGTTTATGGGGCGTGCACACAGTAACGCTTGGAAAAAAGCTGGATTGTTTTTTGATATTCCTTTGCAGCCAATCCTCCAGGTGGTCTGCGCAAGACATGAGAATTCACTGCACGAATTTGCGTCCCAGTGGGGTTGGAAGCAGACGGAGACTGACTGGAAAAAGGTAATCAGCAATCCGCACGTCGACGTTGTCGATATCGCGCTGCCGCAGCATTTGCACCACGAGGTGGCGCTTGCCGCAGCCCGGGAGGGAAAGCACATCTTTTGTGAAAAGCCCCTGGCAATGAACACCAGCCAGGCGGAGGAAATGCTGCGCGCGTGCGAGCAACACAAGGTAGTCCACTATCTCAACCACAACTACCGCCGCACTCCGGCCATCGGCCTCGCCCGAAAGTTAATCGACGATGGCAAAATCGGCAGGATTTTTCACTGGCGATGCGCCTACCAGCAAGACTGGATCGTGGATCCGGGCTTTCCGCTCACCTGGCAACTGCGTGCCGAAACCGCGCAGGCTGGCCCGCAATGGGACCTCAACTCCCATGCCGTGGACCTCGCCCACTATCTGGTTGGTCCCATCGCCACGGTTTCCGGGCTGACTGCGCAATTTGTGGCCGAAAGACCTTTGGCCGATGAAACCAGCTCGGGAAATCTTCAGGCCGATGCTCTTGGTGGAACAAAAGGCAAAGTCACCGTCGAGGACGCCGCTCTGATGATGGTACAGTTCAAGAACGGAGCAGTCGGCTCCTTCGAAGCCACACGGTTTGCGACAGGCCGAAGAAATGCTCTCACCTTTGAGATTTACGGCAGCAAAGGCAGTCTCAAGTTTGATTTGGAGCGCATGAACGAGCTCTACTTTTATTCCGCCGATGACGCGGAGGGCTGCCAGGGTTTTAGAACCATTCAAACCACCGAGGCCTCACACCCCTACGCCGCTAACTGGTGGCCGCCAGGTCATATCATCGGATACGAGCATTCCTTCGTGCACGCGGCCGTTGATTTCGTCCGCGCCGTCGCTTCCGGAACTCCGATTGAACCCAACTTCGCCAGTGGGGTGCAGATTCTTAAAGTCCTCGAAGCCGGTCTGGAATCGGCTCGCACCCAAAAACAAATCGTCCTGTAACCCAACAACACAATGAGCACGAACAACAAAGACACATTCAATACGGAAGGCTATCTCATCGTCGACGTTCTGACTGAAAAGGAAGTTGCCGATTTCCGCGTCCTCATGGATGCCCTGATCTCCCCTGAAATCAGATCCAGCGACAAAGAGAGCCGCTCCTCCTCCTTCCAGCATCTGGGAGACGAAATCGCCGATTTCGGCAAGGAAGCCAGGCAGTATTATTTTCATCTTCTCACCAAGCCCAACACCCAATCGATTCTCCACGCTTTTCACCATCCCGTCATTTTGAAGACGGTCGAGGAATTGCTCGGACCTGAATTGATTATCAACAACGCCTCCATCCTGGCCGCGAACGTGGGGACGGAGTATTCTCTGGGCTGGCACAGAGATATTATTCAGATCCCTCAGGACGAGATTGAAGACTGGCTCTTTTCGCCCGAGCGATTTCACAACAGCGTGCAGATTAACCTGCCGCTTGTGGATGAAAACTCTCTTTGGGTGGTGCCAAGAAGCCACCACAGGCCGAATACTCCGGAGGAGAACGCGGCCTTCCGCGGTTCAAAGCACTACGCTCCGGTGGGTGCGGAAATGCCAGGGGGAATCCCCGTGCCTCTGAAGGCCGGGCAGGCGGTTCTGTACAACAACAACCTTGTGCACAGAGGTTTTACCAAAAAAATGACTGTTCCAAGGCGAACTCTCCACATGGGCTACCACAGCGCCTCGTTGCCTCCCACATGGCACTTTTATCTGCTCAACTCCGACTTGGTCACACCCGAATACAAGGAGACCCTCAGTCCAACTTTGCGCACCATGATGGACCAGTATCTGGAATGTAAAACGCAATACCCGGACATGACTCAAACGTGGAAGTGGGACTACAACTTCCCCGCTCAGACCGCCGTGCGCTGAACGAACAACGCACACAAATCAATCGCCTCAATCAAAACTCTCCCGCCAGATTCAATGAAAACTCAGAATTTACTCACACTTAGTTTCCTTGCCGTAGGCGTCCTTGCTCTGGCCTCCTTAAAAACCACAGCAGCAGAGCCAGCCGGAATCTTCGAGCGCGAAAACCTTGCGGCCTGGTGCATCGTACCCTACGACAAATTGAAACGCAGTCCGGAGCAGCGGGCAGAAATGCTCGAGCGCATTCATGTTCGGAAGTTTGTTTATGACTATCGAGGGGAACATATACCGCATTGGGAAGAGGAGCTTCAATCGCTTCAAAGGCACGGAATCGAGCTGAGCGGTTGGATGTTTAACTCAAACCCAGACAAGCTCAATGCCACAAAATTGAACACGCAATCACTGGGATTGTTGGAGATGTTTGAGCGGTACAAAGTCAAACCGCAGCTATGGGTGATCAAAGGGGGAGGTCCGACTACGGCGGACAGCCCCGAAGAGCAGGAGCGTCGCATTACGACTGAAGTGGCTGCATTGAAGCCGGCGGCGCAGGCGGCGCAAGCGTATGGGTTGAAACTCGGCCTTTATAACCACGGGGGATGGTTTGGAGAGCCAGAGAACCAGATCGAGATTATCGAGCGGTTGAAAAAGGAAGGAATTCAGAATTTGGGAATCGTTTACAATCAGCACTGGGGTCACGGCCACTTGAATAGGTTTCCACAGATGCTCCAAAAGATGGTTCCTTACTTGATGTGCCTGAATCTCAACGGAACCGACGTTGCCGGACCCGCCAAGGGCCGAATGCTTCTTCCTCTCGGAGTGGGGACGGAAGACGTCCGTCTTTTGAAGCTCATTCGGGATAGTGGGTATCGGGGAATGATCGGAATTCTCAATCATTCAGACGAGGACGCCGAAGACCGGCTTTTGGACAACATGGACGGACTTGAATGGGCAAAGAAGCAGCTAGACGGAGGCGCCCCAAACCCGCGTCCCTCGTATCGCAGCTGGAAAGCCGATTCGTTGAGCGTCGCGCCGTAGTTCCTCGGCCCGCGCATTCCTGATCCTAACGGGGCATCTGCTTTCTGGTTTTGGGCTCACGTTGATTTCGCCTGTAATAGGTGGTCTCCATTCCTCAAACTGATGTCTCTATGAGCTCGCGGTGAAAGCCTCACGGGATATTTGTGCCACAGTTTCTCTGTCAAGAGGCTCGCAAAAATCTGGGCGGTCGATTTATACAACTCGTGTTACATCTCTCTAGTTAGAACCCGCTGCCCCCGCTATGACTCCCCCCGTTCCTCAAGACAACCGTATAGCCTCCCTCGACGCCCTTCGTGGCTTTGACATGTGCTGGATCCTAGGACTGGAGGCTGTCTTTAAATCTCTCCTGGGTTCACTGTTTCCTGAAAGCAGTCTAGCTCAGTTTTTTTCCTCCCAACTTTCCCACGTGGATTGGGCAGGATTCCATTTTTACGACCTGATTTTTCCCCTCTTTCTTTTTCTTTCTGGCGCCTCGATGGCAATCGCACTGCCCCGGAGGGTTCAACGGGACGGCGTGCGCCCGGCTGTGATCCATCTCCTTCAGCGCGGCTTGGTATTGTTTTTATTGGGCGTTTTCTTTTCGGGCGGGCTCAAGGACGGCTGGGAAAAAGTACGCTGGCTTGGTGTGTTGCAGCGTATTGGCATAGCGTCCGCTGTCGCAGGATTGCTCAGCTTGTTTTTTTCCACTCGGGCACTGCTTCTCATTTCCATTTCCATTCTCGCCGGTTATGCGGCGCTTTTTGCCTTCGGGGCCGTCCCCGATAACAGCGAAAATGCGTTTCGCGAGGGACACAATATCGTGAACGCTTTTGACAGCGCCTGGCTTCCCGGACGTAAACACAGCGGAACCCACGACCCGGAAGGGCTACTGAGCACCATACCTGCCGTGGTCACTGCTTTGTTGGGCCTGCTGACCGGTCGCTGGATTTGTGCCCCGCGGCCACCTGCTGATATCTTGCGAGGTCTGCTGATCGCAGGCGTCGCTCTGATTATCGCTGGCTGGGCTTGGCATCCGTTTTTCCCCATCATCAAGAAACTTTGGACCTCTTCCTTCGTCCTCGTGGCTGGAGGTTGGAGCATGGTGCTTCTCTCCCTCTTTTATTGGGCCGTCGATGTCCGAGGGTGGAGCCGTTGGACGCCTATGTTTCTTTGGGTAGGCTCGAACCCCATTCTTCTATACATTCTATCTGGCATGGGACTCTTCCGGACCGCTGCGGAACGCCTCGCGGGCAAAGGTCTCACCACCGTTTCCTGGGTGTTACCGATGACAGCCATTGCAATCATGCTCCTGTTTGCCCGATGGTTATACCAGCGGCGGGTTTTCGTAAAAGTCTGATCGCTTCTGCAGTGCGGTCTCCTCTTTTTTCATGCAAAACAACACGCTCCTCTTTGCTTTTATCACCCTCTTCTGCACGGCTGTCTCGGCGCTTTCAGAAATTAAAACTGAGACCATCGAGTACAAGGAGGGCGAGACGCTTCTCCAAGGGCTCCGGTGCTACGACACGGAGATCTCAGGCAAGCGCCCCGGAGTTCTGATCGTCCACGACTGGATGGGTGTCACAGACCAGACCAAGGCGGTCGCCGAGAATATTGCCCGACTCGGATTTGTCGCGTTCGCAGCCGACATTTACGGCAAGGAAGTGCGCCCTGCCGATATGCAGGCCGCGGCCGCCGAGTCCGGCAAATATAAAGGGGATCGCCCCATCTTGCGCAAACGAGTCACGGCAGGGTTGGACACGCTGAAAAAAGATTCGCTCGCAGATATATCAAAGATTGCCGCCATCGGGTTTTGTTTCGGGGGAACCACGGTCCTTGAGCTCGCACGCACGGGTGCGCACATTCAGGGCGTTGTTAGTTTTCATGGCGGACTCGACTCTCCCACTCCTGCAGATGGCAAAAACATAAAGGCCAAGGTTCTTGTGCTTCACGGAGCAGACGATCCTTTTGTAAAGCCATCGGACATTGCTGAGTTTCAGGAAGAATTGCGCAAGGGTGGGGCGGACTGGCAAATGGTGTATTACGGAGATGCTGTTCATTCTTTTACTCAGAAAAAAGCGGGAACGGACAAGAGCAAAGGCGCTGCCTATAACGAACCTGCGGCCAGGCGTTCATGGGATGCGATGAAGGGTTTCTTTACTGAAATTTTTGCCGTAAAATAGAGGAATATGGGCGGACTTTTTGACCTCCAAATCAATGGATTCGCCGGCGTAGATTTCCAAAGCGCACCGAGCCTTGCTGCCGTCCGACACGCTTGCGAGCAGCTCCGCAAGTCGGCCATGAAAAGGGTTCTGGCGACGTTTATCACGGATGTTCCAGATGCCCTGCTCGGGAAGCTCGAGGCGTTTGAGCGTTTCCGCGCTCAGGAGCAATGCATTGCTGAAACCATCGTCGGCTATCACCTTGAAGGGCCGTACCTCAGCGCTGAACCCGGTTATAAGGGCGCACATCCCGGGGAGTTGATGAAGGACCCTGATTGGTCGGAGTTCCGCCGCCAACAGGACGCCGCGAATGGGAACATACGGCTCGTGACGCTCGCTCCAGAGCGCAGCGGTTCGGATGATTTTATCTCAGCCGCCACCAAAGCGGGCGTGCGCATTTCTCTGGGGCACACAAATGCGAGCGAAGAACAGATCGACATTGCCATACGCTCTGGCGCGACCCTCTGTACACATCTTGGCAACGGTTGCCCAGGTGAAATGCATCGCCATGACAATATCATCCACCGACTTCTCGCCAGAGATGAGCTGACCGCTTGCTTCATTCCAGACGGAATCCACCTTCCACCTTCCGTATTGAGAAATCTGTTCCGAGCCAAACCCGCCGGGAAAATTATATTTACGACCGATGCGATGGCGGCAGCTGGAGCTCCCCCCGGCCGCTATAACATCGGCAGGCTGGAGGTAGAGGTTGGCAGCGACCAGGTGGTGCGCCTCCCTGGAAGCCCTTACTTCGCGGGCAGCGCGCTCTGCCTGGACCGCGGAGTCGAAAACGCCGCGCGCTGGATTGGAATTAGCGTCGAAGAAGCGCGAAGGCTTGCGAGTTCTGCGCCCGCCCAAGCTCTTGGCTTCCCAACTAATCAAACGCCCGGTCTTTAAAGGAAGATAGAAGCCGCCGTGCGTCCTTTTAAATTCAAGGGTTGGCCTAAAGTCCTGTCGGGTGGTCGATGAACTCCCACGGAACCCCGAACCGCTTTGAGAGATGTTCTGCGAGCGCCTTTACTCCAAAGGTTTCTGTCGCATAGTGCCCCCCGTAAAAAACGTTCACCCCCAGCTCCTCGGCGAGCGTGTAGCTCCAGTGAGGGCCCTCACCCGTGATAAACGTGTCGATCCCCTCTGCCGCTGCCCGGGCTACCTCCGAACCGGCTCCGCCCGTCACGACCCCAACCCTGCGAGGTTTTTCTGGACCCCCAGCACACACGTGCACGGGGGAGTTGAGGGCAACGGTCAGGCGTTTTATCAATACCTCTCGGGAAACCGTACAACCTCCCACCAGTCCAGCGGGCTGGCCCTTGAGAGCCATAAAAGGTTTTAGATCTTTTAAGCCAAGGGCTTTTGCAAGCAGTACATTATTTCCAACCTGCCCGTGAATATCCAGCGGGAGATGCGCGCTGTAAACCGCGAGGTTGCCAGCCATGGCACTGCGCAGCTTGCGGTACATGGGACCGGTGATGGTGGTCGGATTCCAAAACAACCCGTGATGCACAAGCAGCAGATCCACCCCACGCTCCACCGCTGTTTGCAGGACAATCTCGCAAGCATCAACGGCAGCCGCGATCCGGTTTACTTTCCCATTGTTTTCAACTTGAAGGCCGTTAAAAGCTTGGGGGTAATCCGAAACCTGTTCAGTGGAAAGGTATTCGGCTAGATAAGCGGTGAGCTTCACTAAAGGAACCATCTGCCTATTCTAGGTATCCGAAACATTTAGGCCAGCTCTAGCGCTCAGCGGCCTCAGTGAGCCCTGCGATGCCGGAAACCGCAGGCATTTTCCGACGAGCCTTTTCTTGCCGAAAACACAACACACGGTCTAAAGTTTCTAATCATGGCTCATAGCGTCTATCATCCCTCCATCGAAGGCGCCCAGCACGGCGCAAAGTCTCTTGGCGATTTCCTCGCATATGCCAAGCGTTCTGGCGCCGCGGGCGCGCAACCTAGCAACTACATGCTCCAAGACGGAGACGGATTCAAATCCGCCTCTGATATCCGTGCCATCTTTGAAAAAAACGAACTCCTTTTGGATGGGGTTTCCGGGCACTGTCCAATCTGGGTGCACACCACGGCCTGGACGGGCTCTCCGACCATCCGTCCTTTCATTCCAGAGGACGTCGCAAAAAAATCGACCGCCGAAATTGAAGCTTGGGCAGAAACTTACGTGCTCCGCCTTATGGATTTGCTGGCCGAATTAAACATGAAGATCTTCCCGATGTTTTGGGGCGTTGCTTTCGGATGGGAAGTTGCCTCTGGTTATCCTTGGGGATTTTGGTCTGGGCCTGGATACGACCTCATCAAGGAGGGCCAGGAGCGTTTTGTGAAGAAAACCGCGAAGATTCGCGACCATGCGCGCAAGTTGGGAATCAAGCTCTGCCATGAAATCCATCCGGGATCAGCGGCAGCTACCGCTGACGAGTTTCTCTCCCTCGTCTCAATCTGCGACGGAGATGAGACCCTCGCAGTGAACGCCGACCCGTCCCACTGCTGGGAAGGTGAATCTTTTGAAAGCCGCTTTTTAAAGGTCGGAGAGCGGGTCTACGCATGCCATATTAAAAATCATACGGTGCGGCCTGGATTACCTTTGCGCTCGATGGAACCCCAATGGCAGAAACGCGCCATGCAATTCACCGACCTGGCGACAGGAGATTTGAATATGCAACGTTACGCGGAACTCATGCTTCAAATTGGCTACCCTCAACGTTATTGCAAGCTGACGGGCGCGACCTCTGCACCCCTTGTCGTTGAGGCTGAAAGCGCTCACAAAGACCTGGATTACACCAGTGCTAATGGCATTGCCTACGTACGCGACCATTGTCAGTGGCCGTCTGCTGGAGGTTCCTTCGAAGACGGCATGGGCGCATAGCGGACGGCCCCCAAGCGCCAGCACAACAGCCCCGGCAATCCGGGGCTGTTTTTTGTGCTGATATCCCACTACATCTTTTCGGGCACTTCAATCCCGAGCAACCCAAGTCCTGTTTTTAACATTCTTGCCGACACGTCGCATAACTCCAGCCGGCTCGCACGCTGATCACCTTCCGATTTAAGGACGGGGCAAGCCTCGTAAAAAGCGTGAAACGTGTTTGCAAGTTCATACAAATAATTAGCAAGCGTGTTGGGACGGTGGTCCTGAAGCACCTGCGGCAGAACCTCTCCAAACTCGAGAAGCCTTTTTCCAAGAGCAATTTCCGCTCCGTTCTCCAATCGCAGGGGGGCTCCTGGTGTCCATGCCTCGCCTGCCTCGCCTGCCTCGGCAAGCTTCCGGAAAATGGACCGGATGCGCACATACGCGTTTTGAAGATAGGGCGCCGTGTTTCCCTGAAAGCTCAACATCCTTTCCCAGCTGAACATGTAGTCCCCCTGCCTGTGCGGAAGCAGATCTGCGTACTTCACAGCTCCAATTCCTATGATACGGGCTATCTCGCGCCGTTCCGCCTCAGGAAGCGCCGGGTTCCTCTCGCTTACCTGGGCAAACGAGCGCTCTTCAGCCTCGTCTAGAAGATCAGCGAGACGCACCGTTTCGCCTGAACGTGTTTTAAACGGCCTCCCATCGTCGCCCAGAATGGAACCAAACCAAACATGCGAAAGCCGGACGGTCGCCGCCGCTTCGGGCTTCCAGCGCCTGAAAATGGAGAACATCTGACGGAAATGCAACTGCTGGCGCCCGTCGGTCACATAAACAATTTCATCCGGATGCCATGTTTCAATCCGGTATTGTAGTGTGGCGAGATCTGTCGTCATGTAATTGGCCGCACCGTCGCTTTTGAGGACGATTGCCGGATTGTCGCGCCATCCATCCTTGTCCTTGATCAAAAAAACATCCTCTTCTTGAGAATGACTTCCGTCGGAAAACACGCAAATAGCGCCGTCACTTTCCCGCGCGATACGCGACGCCTTTAATTCTTCAACCACCGGCTTGAGCCGTTCGTTGTAAAAACTTTCGCCCAGTGTGACGTCAAAGCGCACGCCTAAACGGCCGTAGATCGTGTCAAACTGCGACTGCGACAAGCGGATCATCTCCTTCCAAAGCAGAAGGTTTTCCGGGTCGCCGGTCTGCAGAAGAACAAGTTCGTGGCGTGCCTTTTCCAAAACCGCGATGTCATCCCGGCACCTTGCGCTCACGTTCTTATAGATTCGCTCCATTTCGAGGAGCGGATCCTGCTCAAGGGCGGATCTGTCTAAAATGGTCTTCCACCCTAGGAGAAGCATTCCGAATTGAGTGCCCCAGTCTCCGATATGGTTGTCGCGAACGACGTTGTGACCTATAAAAGCGGCAATGCGAGCAAGGGAGTCGCCCAATATCGTCGAACGAATGTGGCCCACATGCATGGGCTTAGCCACGTTTGGGGAAGAAAAGTCGATTACCATTCCCAAGGGCCGCAACGGGCTCGGGACACCCAGCCTCGGGTCCGCTTTCATCTGCGACACGCGCTCCTGGAGCCAGTCTTCACGCAATCGGAAATTAAGAAATCCGGCTCCCGCAATTTCCACGGAGGAACAAATATCGGCAACTTGAAGTCGATCCAAAATTTGTTGCGCCACGAGACGCGGATTGGATTTACGCAGCTTGGCGAGAAGCATCGCTGCATTGGACTGATAGTCACCAAACCTAGAGTCTGAGGCCGAAGTGATCGAAAGAGGCGTAGGACCGGGATCCTCCACTGCGGCCTTCAAACGCTCTTCAAGAATTGAGGGAATAGTTTCCATGAAAAAAATATCTTACCACAAGGCGGCATTTCCTTGCCCCCTTGTTAAGGTGGGGGGCAAGCGCCAGACCTTCCCACCGCATCGCCGGGGGACTGAAGCGGAAGGATGGTGATTGTTCAGCGACTCGGTGCGCCGAACACCTCCAGAATCTCCCGGCATCCCTCCGCAGAGGCCAAGCGCTCCCGGACACCTCTGTCATTCAAAAATTTAGCGATCGCAGCGAGCGTCCTAAGATGCACTTGGAACTGGTCTTTCGGGACGATGAATAAGACGATGTAACGCACGGGAGCGTGGTCCAACGAGCCGAACTCGATCCCGCCGGTGGACCTTCCGAAGGCCGCGACGACTTCGGAAATTTTCTCAGAAGAAGCGTGTGGAATGGCAATCCCGAACCCTATTCCAGTGCTCATCGTGCGCTCACGCACATGGAGCGCCTCTAACACGTCCTCCCGGTCGGTCTGCGCAATGCGTCCCTGCGCAGTGAGTAAATCAACAAGTTCCGTGATTGCCGACCACCTCTCCGTGGCCAGCATCTCGGGTATGATTTGTTCGTCCGAGAGTAGGTTGGCGAGGGTCATTGGTAGCTCGGTTCAACAGGAGTTGCAAATAGTTTTTCAAGTTAACAGGTTAGACTTATCTGACAAGCGCTGAGGTCCAAGATGCTTTAAAAATCTTCACCGGGCGGACTTTCAACTGCTTTAAACTGCCTTCCCAGGCGTCAAAGACATCCACCGCCTTTTAATGCGAGCCAATGCCACAAGGCACGCGATCTCTGAACGCTTGCTGTTTTGCGGCAATAAGCTTACTGACTTGTGTTGATGAAAAAGGTTGAAGCGATAATCAAGCCCTTCAAGATGGAGGATGTTAAAGAAGCTCTCTTGGAAGCGGGGATCGAAGGCATGACTGTTACGGAGGTTAAAGGATTCGGCCGTCAAAAAGGACACACCGAAATCTACCGCGGCAGCGAGTACACTGTCGATTTCCTGCCAAAGGTGAAGTTTGAAGTCGTCGTTCCTGATGAAGCGGTTCCATCCGTTGTGCAAGCCATCATCAAGGCGGCGCGGACTGGAAAAATTGGGGACGGCAAAGTCTTCGTACTCCCGATTGAAGACGCCATCCGCATTCGCACCGAAGAGCGAGGGGCGGCGGCGCTCTAGGCAAAGGTGATTGTTGATCTCAAAAAGACCTCTGAGAATTTCAAGCCCCTGAATTTCTGAAATGGAACTGCCGCACTGGTTCACGGCCATCATTCTTGGCGTGATAGAGGGTCTGACTGAATTTCTTCCAGTCTCTTCCACGGGCCATCTCCTCATCGCCGAACACTGGTTGCCGCGCCAGACGGATCTCTTTAACGTCGTGATTCAGTCCGGCGCCGTTCTCGCTGTTATCCCCCTGTTCAGGGAGCGCATTTCGCTTCTCCTGCGGTGGCGGGAGAGGCAAAGCCAGCAACTATGGGCGCTCATCCTTCTTTCCTTTGGAATCACTGCGGCGGGCGGGATTCTTCTTGAGAAGTTTCACTTCCGTTTGCCCGAAGCTACTGGCCCAGTGGCATGGGCGCTGATCATCGGCGGCTTGATCTTCCTTCTTGTGGAGCGGATGGTTGTTCAGAAAAAACTGCGCTCGGAGCACACCTGGCCTGTAGCCGCCATTGTGGGAGCTGCGCAGCTCGTGGCTGCTGCATTTCCCGGCGCATCGCGCTCTGGCAGCACGATCATGGCCTCCATGCTCGCAGGCACGTCGCGCGTCACGGCGACGGAATTTTCCTTCCTCGTGGGGATCCCCACTTTGCTAGCCGCTAGTGCATTGAAACTCTTCAAGGCCTTTATGCACGGAGCCACTGAGGATTGGTCCATGCTTTTACTTTCGACGCTTGTCGCGGCAGCTGTCTCTTTCGTGACCGTAAAGTGGCTGCTCCGCTTTGTTCAAACCCATTCCTTCGCAATGTTTGGCGTCTATCGAATCGTCATTGGCACGGCCCTTCTCTGTTTTTCATAGCCCCTCTCTCCGTTGAAACTTACTGAACTTCAGGCCACACTCAAAGAGTTAGATGCGTCACCCACCAAAAGCCTGGGACAAAACTTTTTGCATGACAGAAATTTGGCTACATGGATTGTCTCGCAGTTGGATCTCAAGCCGGGGGAACGCTGGCTGGAAATCGGCCCGGGTCTCGGTTCATTAACCAGCGTCGCACAGGAATTTTCAACCAACGGTCTTTTGATTGAAAAAGATGATCGGTTGATTTCGTTTCTCAAAGATCGTTACCCAAAACTTCAGGTAGTCCACGGGGATGCGTGCCGCTTCGACACGCGCGAACTCCTCCCTGGCGGGCCAATCAAAGTCTTCGGCAACCTGCCCTATTACGTTTCAAGCCAGATTCTATTCAACTTCACCACGGAAGCATCTCCCGCAACCGCTCTTCTATTTACCCTTCAAAAAGAGTTGGCTGAACGTTTTGCCGCAAATCCAAACTGCAAAGACTACGGAAGCCCCACCGTGCTGATCGGCCGCCGATGGAAGGTTGAACTCCTGCGAAGCCTGCCCGGATCGGTCTTTTTGCCCGTTCCAAAGGTGGAATCGTCGGTGGTATTGTTGACACCGCGCCCAGCGGGTGAGTTTCCTGACTGTGACGGGGCCCGTTTTTCCACCCTAGTGAAATTAGGCTTTTCACAGAGGCGCAAACAATTAGGTAAACTCATTGCGCCAGCCTTGCCCCAATGGGCCGAGGCTGCTGCATCCCTCGGCTTGCCTGTCACCTCCCGTGCGGAATCGTTAACGGTTCGCCAGTGGTGTGAATTGGCCGCCTGGAAACCCGAACAGAGTCAGAATTCCTCGGAAAATGCAGCGCAGGATGTACATCGCAAAATTTTTGATGTTGTTGATTCGGACGATCGCGTCACCGGACAAAACTCCCGCTTTGAAGTTCACCGCCAGAATCTGTGCCATCGCGCAGTGCACATTTTCGTGCGGAACAAGGCCGGAGAAATGTTCCTCCAAAAGCGCTCACGCTGGAAAGATGTGTGCCCGCAACGCTGGGATTCCAGCGCGGCCGGCCATGTGAATGCAGGAAGGGATTACGAAGAAACAGCATTACGAGAGTTGGAAGAAGAGTTGGGCGTCCGTGTCCCAGTGCGTGAAGTTACCAAGATTACGCCATGCCATGAAACGGGCCACGAATTTGTCATGCTATACGAAGCCCAGCACGAAGGCCCGTTCCGGCTTCCTCCGGCTGAAATCGAGCTGGGTGAATGGTTTACACCCACACAAATACAACAGTGGGCCGCACGGCGGCCGGAAGATTTTGCCCCCGGTTTTTTAAAATGCTGGGAAATCTGGCGCCGGATATGCTCCTGAATATCGGCGTCCCCCACTCTCTGCTTTGCGCGGCCGATTCCCCAAAAAGTTCGTGTCTGAGTGCGCTTATTTCACGCGCCCAGTCCCGATGCTTTTTTGATATCTCGAATCCTGTTTCGTTGCTTTGAACGGCTTACGAAACCAATTCGTACCAGGTGGTTCGGCGGCGAGGCTCGTAGCCTGCTTCTCTGATGAGGCGTTCAATCTCTTCGGCCTGCAGGCGGAAACTTGTGCCGGCTTTTGAGACGACATTTTCCTCCATCATCACCGATCCAAAATCGCTTGCCCCAAATTTTAATGCAATTTGGCCAATCTTAGGCCCCTGCGTCACCCAGCTGCTCTGAAGGTTTTCTATATTATCCAGGAAAATCCGGGAGAGGGCCTGCATGCGCAGATATTCTGAGGATCCCACAGGATCCGCCTTGAGGAGGGTGTTGTCGGGCTGGAAGGTCCAGCAAATGAATGCCGTGAAACCATGGGTGCGGTCCTGGAGTTCGCGGAGTCTGCTCAAATGCTCGATGCGCTCCTCGAGGGTCTCGACGTGACCGAACATCATTGTTGCACTTGAATACAGGCCGAGATCGTGCGCGGCTTCCATGACTCCCAGCCATTGGTCGCTGTTTGCTTTGAGGGGAGAAATTCGGTTTCGCACTCGATCCACAAGAATCTCTCCGCCGCCGCCTGGAATTGAGCCTAGACCGGCTTCTTTAAAAAGACGAAGCACCTCGGGAACAGGCATTTCAAAAACTTTGGAAAAGTGATGAAACTCCGGTGGCGAGAAGCCGTGGATGTTTATCTTTGGAAAGCGCTCCTTGATAAAGGAAAGCATGTCGAGGTAGTGGCCTATCCCGAGCTTGGGATGGTGCCCGCCCTGCAAGAGAACTTGAACGCCGCCGATATCGCTCAATTCAGAAAGTTTCTCCTCAAGCTGGGCATGCGTCAGCACGTAATGATCTTCGTCTTTCTCCGTCCGATAAAACGCGCAAAACTTGCAATAAACGTTGCATACGTTGGTGTAATTCACGTTGCGGTCGACGATGTAAGTCACAACTTCCCCTCCACGGCCATCGTATGAACTGCGTTTTGCAAGGCTGCGACGGTGATCAGCCAAGCTTCCAAGCACATTCAACGGCAACCGATAAAGGAGGAGGGCCTCCGCATCTGAAACGCGTGCTCCGGCGATGACTTTTTCCACCAACTCCTTTTCAGGAAGTGTTGCATTGCTCATTGAAGCCCAAAGATAGCCTGAAAACTAAAGATCGTCCACAGGTGCCCGTATCGACGCTTTCCTTTGATAGAGGGCGAAAATCTGCAGGCATCTAAATCTTGAAGACAGTTTTAGAAAGGCCTTCAAAAAGGCGCTGGCGGGCCTCCTGAAGAGCATGGTTTGGAAAAAAGGGTTGCATCACGGCACTCTGCTCTTAGTCTCACAAATCCGTTTTAACTACTTCTTGCCATGGCCGACGCTTCCAACCGCTACGCACAAAACATTCAGGGCGCCTTTTACGTGGATGATCAATGCATCGACTGCGATCTCTGCCGTGAAACAGCACCTGCAAACTTCAAAAGGGATGACGATGGAGGACACTCCTACGTTTTTAAACAACCCGAATCCCCGGAGGAGGAGGGCCTTTGCAGGGAGGCAATGGAAGGATGCCCCGTTGAGGCCATCGGCAGCGACGGCGCCTAACGCAGACGGGGCGAGCAACCAAGATTCTTTAAAAACCCGCGTCAATGCGGGTTTTTTTGTGCTCTTTTTTCTGCAAAGAAGAAAACCTCACAGAGCGAATGCCTTTTGTCTTTACGAAACGCTCGAGGGGAAAGCAAAAGTGCTCCAGCAAGCACGTTTTTTACCATCCCATTTTAACGGCCCATGTCTATTTCACACCTTTTCCACAGACACCATGCAGCCACTTCTCACCCCGATGTGGTGTTGATCGGCGCCGGTATTATGAGCGCAACATTGGGCGTCCTTCTGAAGGAATTACATCCCGAATTAAAAATCGAGATTTACGAACGGCTCGATGTAATCGCAGGTGAAAGCTCCGACGCTTGGAACAACGCCGGCACCGGACATTCCGCCTTTTGCGAATTGAATTACACTCCACAGAATGAAGATGGCAGCATAGACACGGGCAAGGCTTTGAAAATTGCAGAGTCCTTCGAAGTCTCCAAACAATTCTGGGCGTATCTGGTCGAGAAACACTGCCTTCAGGATCCAAAAACCTTCGTCAATTCCACGCCACACATGAGCATTGTGTGGGACGAGAACATCGCCTATCTCAAACAGCGCTTTGGGCTATTGACGCAATCTCCTCTTTTTGAAGGGATGACGTATTGCGATGAAAAAGAGCAGCTAAAAAAGTGGATCCCATTGATCATGGAGGGGCGTGACCCGGCCCAAAGCGTGGCTGTCACCAGAATGGAATTGGGAACCGACATCAATTTTGGCGCACTCACCCGAGCTTTGTTTGCGCATCTCCAAACCCTTCCGGATGTCCGCCTACACCTCAGCCATGAAGTCACTTTTATCGAACGGCGCAAGGCCGATCAGCATTGGGAGGTGGAGCTCATCAATCTCTCAAACAAGGAGAAACGGACGATTGAAACCAAGTTTCTATTTATCGGCGCCGGCGGCGGTTCTTTGCCTTTGCTGGAGGAGACCGAGATCCCTGAGGCAAACGGCTACGGCGGCTTCCCCGTTAGCGGCCAGTGGTTGGTATGCCAGAACGAAGAGGTCATCAATCAGCACTCGGCCAAGGTTTACGGCAAAGCTGAAGTCGGAGCGCCTCCCATGTCTGTGCCTCACTTGGACACTCGGATTATTGACGGTAAAAAGGCCCTCCTCTTTGGCCCATACGCCGGATTTTCAACTAAGTTTTTAAAGCACGGTGACTATACGGATCTGCCTGAATCTCTGCAAGTGGACAACATCCTCCCAATGCTGTCCGCCGGGCTACATAACATTCCTCTCACGAAGTATTTGATCGATCAAGTTCGGCAGTCCCCACTGGACCGACTGGCGGCGCTTCAAAAATTTGTGCCAACCGCAAGACTGGAGGACTGGAAGTTGGAAGAGGCTGGGCAGCGAGTGCAGATCATCAAAAAAGACCGCGATCAAGGCGGCAAATTAGAGTTTGGAACAGAGATTGTGAGTTCGGCGGACGGTTCGGTTGCCGCGCTTTTGGGGGCCTCCCCCGGGGCATCCACCTCCGTATCAATCATGCTCGAGCTGCTGCAACGATGCTTTAAAGAACAGATGCTCACCCCCGATTGGCAGAAGAAACTCAAGGCCATGATTCCCTCCTATGGCCAGTCTCTTGCAAAAGACGGGGCTCTTTGCCGCGAAACAAGAGCGCGCACATGCAGGGTACTACACCTGAAAATGGCCGAATCTGGCGGGCTGTAAAAAGACCGGCAATGCCTTCTAGTCGCGAAAGACCGTTGTTTTATTGCCGCGAACCAAGACGCGCTCCGCGAGATGGTAGCGTAGGCCGCGCGCCAGCGCCATGCGCTCGCAGTCGCGGCCCAGGCGGAGCAGATCCTGTTCGGAATGAAAATGCTCTACACGAACCACCTCCTGCTCGATGATGGGCCCTTCATCCAAATCGGGAGTTGCGTAGTGGCATGTGGCACCGATGAGTTTTACTCCTCGCTGGTGGGCGCGTTGGTAGGGATTGGCTCCGACAAAGGAAGGTAGAAAACTGTGGTGGATGTTCATCACCCGCGCGGGCCAGCGTGAACAGAGATCGGCCGGCAGAATCTGCATGTATCGAGCAAGCACGATGAGGTCTGCGTCCAAGGATTTCCAAAGCGCCTCCATTTCGGCAAAGGCTTCACGCCGCGTTTCAGATGAAATGGGGATCCAGTGGAAGGGAATACCTTCACGTTCGGCAAGGGGGCGTAGGGTTTCGTGGTTGGAAATGACGCACGGAATATCGAAGGCAAGTTCTCCGCAACGCCACCGCCAGAGAAGATCCGCCAGGCAGTGGCCCAATTTACTCACCATCAGCACCACTTTGGGGCGCGACCCAGAAGGACGCAAAGACCACTCCGCCTGCAGCTCCTTTGCCAGAGGCTCAAACGCGTCGCGCAGCGCCCCTAAGTCACAACGCAACGTGTGCGTCTCAATTTCCATCCGCGCAAAAAACCAGCCCTCCAAGGGGTCTGTAAACTGATGGACCTCCTTTAAGTTCCCACCCTGCTCCGCCACAAAGTTGGTGATTTTCGCGAGCAGACCGACGCGGTCCGGACAGGAAACTTTCAAAAGGGTGGAATGCATCCCCTATCCCTGCCACGACTTTGGCTCGGGCGGGAACGGAATTTTTAAATCCTGGGTCTCAAATATGTAAAACGGTTGGATTTTCAGCCCAGACTCGGTTG
Source organism: Chthoniobacteraceae bacterium (assembly GCA_947479475.1). GTDB lineage: Bacteria > Verrucomicrobiota > Verrucomicrobiia > Chthoniobacterales > Chthoniobacteraceae > Chth-196. The sequence goes on along the minus strand of CANJZW010000001.1, from coordinate 92,616 downwards.
CACTGTTTTTCATGGCCGCTACTGAACCGATGGCTCGGGACATTGTATATTTTGATTTGGAAACGCAACGCACCGCAAACGATGCGGGCGGATGGAACAAGAAGCGCGAAATGGGCATGTCCATCGGCGTGACTTATTCGACCGGCCTGGGCGAGTATCGGATTTATACGGAGAAGGAAGTGCATCTGCTTGTCGATCAGTTGATCAAGGCTGATCTCGTGGTGGGGTTCAACGTCATCAGCTTTGATTACGAGGTCCTAGGAGCGTATACGATTTTAGATCTGGCTCATGCCGCTCGTACCCTGGATCTGATGGTGGACATTGAAAAAACTCTCGGGCATCGCCTGAAACTGGACGTCTTGGCGACTGCAAATCTGGGAGTTGGAAAAACGGGCGATGGCTTGGATGCGATCCGCTGGTGGCGTGAGGGCCGTGTGCTGGAAGTTGCGGAGTACTGCTGTTTTGACGTGAAGTGCACCAAATTAGTCCACGAATACGGAGTAGCCCACAAGCAGTTACAGTATGTGGACAAGTTTCAAAACAAGCGCTCGGTGAGCGTAAACTGGAATTGAGGAGGGGTAGCTCGATCGAAGTTGAAACTTTTTACCTTGCTCCAAAGGCGAGAAAGGCTTAGGGCCAAGGGAGGATTCAGGCTGCCTGGCAGTTTGTTTTCAGCAGTCCGGGGGTTGCAGCCGGACGGCAAGCGAGCCGGCGAGGAGGGATAACTCTCTAAACCGTACTGTAACTGTTCCAACCAGGGTCCGTCCGCCAGCTCCCCGGAGCCGGATCCCCACCAGTCCCAACCTATACAAATCCAGCAGTATCGAGTGAATCAGAGGATCCGCGCCCGCGAGGTGCGTGTGATCGTAGCGTCGTCAGGCCAGCAGCTCGGCGTCTTGAAAATCCAGGATGCCCTGAGGGCCGCCCAAACCGCGGGACTAGACCTTGTTGAGGTCGCTCCCACGGCTAATCCACCGGTGTGCCGCATTGTGGACTTTGGAAAATTCAAGTACGAGATTTCCAAACAGGACAAGGAAAAGAAGCAGGCATCCAGCAAGCTGAAGGAAATCAAGTTCCGAGTGAACATCAGCGAGCACGACTACGAGACAAAACTCAGACACGGCGAAGAGTTTTTGGATCGAGGGAACAAGGTGCGTGTACAGCTCCAGTTCAGAGGCCGCGAAAATGCGCATAAAGAGCTAGGAATGAAGCTTATGCACAAAATTAGCGAGGATTTAAATTGCATGGCCAACGTGGAGCAGGCTCCCAAGCTGATGGGGCGCGCCGTGACCATGACACTGGCTCCTCTCCCTGCGGGTAAGCGCAAACGCAAGTTTGCCAAGATGGAATATCTCCCCGAAGACACTGACAACGAAGAGGACGAGGATGGCGAAGAAGGCACTGAAGAGGAAGTAGCGTCGTGAGTCGGCATCTCGCCTAATTCTGTCTTTTAAAAGGCCCGCACCCCCTGCGGGTCTTTTCTTTTCAGCCACACACCACCCTCTTGTCAGAGATTATTTTTAGAATTTGCATCAACCCCTCTCACTGAAGGATTGACGCGCGGTACTTCTTACCCCCCAAATTGCAGACCCCTATGAACTCCCGTCTTTCCTCCCTCCTCAGCGTCCTTGTTTTGGGGACATCCATCGCAAGGGCAGATCTAAACTACGATTTTGCGCCCAACTTTCTCAAGCCGCCCGCTGGTCTTGAGACCATTGGAAACGGGCATGGCGAAATCCAAGTGGACTCTGCAGGTCATATTTACGTAAGCGTGGAAGGGCAGGAAAAAGGAGGGCTTCAGGTCTATTCCCCCGACGGTGTGTACTTAAAGCACCTCGAATTGCCAGCAACTCTCCATGGGTTTTCCATCCGAAAGTCTAAAGATGGCGAATTTATTTATGCCGCAGTTTTGAGCCAGCAGAAGGTCATCAAGGCCACGCTAGAAGGCAAAATCGTCCTCGAGATTCCCCGTGCTTCATTCCCTGCGGAAATTGCGGACGCGTTCAGCGTGACCCTTAAGGACGGAAAAACACTTCGGGGGAGTTCACCGGTTGACCAAGGCGATTCACTCTCCTTCACATTGACTGGCGGCGGAATGCAAAAAGTGGCCAAGGCCGATATAGCGACTAAGGGAACAGCGGTTCTCACAAGCGGTGCGAAAGTTGAAGGATTTGATCCGATTCAAGACAACGACGGGGTCACACTGACCGTCGGGGGAAAACCAAAGAAGGTCGCATTCTCCGAAATGGCGCAGAAGGATGGAAAACCGGCCTATACCCAAGCGAACGCAGAGAGCCGGGGCGGGTTAAAACTGACCAGCGCCGACGCCGCTCCTAACGGTGATATTTACGTCGTTGATGGATATGGAACCTCGTGGGTTTTCGTTTTTGATGCAGCTGGGAAATTCAAAAAACAGTTCGGCGGCCCGGTTGAACCATTCAACTTGGCGAACTGCCACAAAATTCACATCGACACACGGTTTCAGCCGGCGCGCGTGTTTCTCTGCGACCGGGGGAACAAACGGATCATGCACGCGACACTCGAAGGCGAATTGATGGGTGTCATTGCCACTGGTCTCCGCAATCCAAGTTCGGCTTCCTTCCATGGAGATTATGTCTGCATTGCTGAAATTGCGGGACGCGTTTCAGTCTGGGACAAGGAAGGCAAGATGGTTGCCGCCCTGGGCACCAACGATACTCCCGGACAGTCGAACACTCCGCGCGTGCCCCCAGCAGATTGGCGCGAGAATACGGTCACCTCGCCCCACGGGATCACCTTCGACGCGAAAGGCAACATTCTCGAAACTGAATGGAACCAGTTTGGTCGCGTGCTCCGCTGGAACCGTAAATGAAAGCGGGCGGGCGCTTTTACTTCGCGAGTTTTTGTCTGTCCGCAGTCTGGTTTTCCATCACTGCTCACGCTCACACTTCCGACGTACTTCTGTCCCGCCTTGTATTCAGGGATGGGGCGGATGTGACGCTTGAAGTAACCGCAGACGTTGCCGGGATCTCCTGGCTGCGCGACGCAGCCAACCCTGCGGATAGCATTGGGAAGGCTTTGCAAATTCATCTTCCCGACGGCCGCACATGGTCTGCCTCACAGTTGGGCAAACCAACAGTAACGTTACATACGGGATATCCTCACCCCTCACCCGTTCCATTGTCGCATCCGGAAAGCGAACCGCCACCGGAGCTTTACACTGTCTCTTGGAATTGGCGCCCAAGCGCCTCTCCCCTCCGGGTCGAAATTGCCAAAGGCAGCGGAGCCACAACTCTGCTTTGGACCGTTCCCTCTGGCTCAAACACCCCCGCGCCAGGATGGCAGATGCTGCTGGAGGGTGACTTTTCCAACCCAATTGCACTCCCCTTCAAACCAAAGCCGCTTCAATGGAACTGGAAGGCACGGATGGCCGCAGGGATGGCAGCCGTCGGGTTGGGCCTTCAAGGCTGTCTTATCTTAATCCGTTTGCGTCGCTTACGACGGCCAACTCCTGCCATGCAATGATCCGCCGTCTAGCGCCGTTCCTCTTTTTAATTCTACTCTCTGGGTGCGTTCAAAGCGTCGATCGTGCTCCCCGCAGCACGATCTCACTGCTACGCAACAACACCGTCGCCGCGGATCCTCTGGATTTTGATAAGGGGCAAGTGCGGCCACGTTATCAGTGGCAGCTTCAACCCGGCTCTATTCTTCGAGCGCCTCTGGATACGACGCTGGGGATTCCCAGCATCGAAGGCCAAATTGACGGTGAGGATGTGCGCCTCATTCTGGATACGGGCAACGCCTTTCCTATTCTTCTGGACGCAAGTTCGGCTGCGGACGTCGGCATTCCAACCATTCGCGGCGCCGCGCTCAAGGGCACTGGGATTGGCGGGAACGTTGACGTCCTTCTCGCCCAATACAAATCTGTTAAAATACGAAACCAAAAAGTTTTGGGCCGTGGCATTGCCGGCGTCTTCCTGCATTCCTACCGCACGACATTCGCAGGAATCACCGTGGATGACATGCGGTTAAACCTTCTGGGATTGCCCCTGCTGGAGCAGTTTTCGAGTCTCACGGTGGACGGCCCACGCAAGGAGGTTGTGCTCGCGTACAAACGTTCCTTCCCCCCCCCGGCGGGCGCCGCCTCTTTTCCTTTCAAGATTGAGGATGGGAGAATGTGGATTAAAATCAAGATTGGCAACCAGACGATACGCGCCTTTTTCGATACGGGCTGTGGGTCTGGGTTGAGGCTGTCAGCGACTGCCTTGGATGCGATTCCAAAAAGTTCCCTCGCCACGCCGCGCCTTAGGAAACGCAGAGCGATGGGAGTTGGAGGCATTGAGCACGAACAAGTCGGCGTTTTGCGCGAGGCCGAATTGGGCAGCCTGCGGATAGTTCCGCTCGAGTTTGATACCAGCGTCTCCTCCAACGAAATGTTGCTGGGCTGGCTGCCATTCAAGCAAACCCGCATGACGATCGACTTTGAAAAGAAAAAGGTGTGGGTTGAGCCCGTCAAAGCCGACTAGAGACGCGCTTCGTTCACCGGAGCTATACCATGGCTTTTAGGATGTTGCGAACTAACCCCGGCCCTTCGTACACCAAGCCCGTATAAATCTGGATCAGCGAAGCGCCGGCATCGAAGCGCTTCTTTGCATCGTCCGCGCTCCCGATGCCGCCAACTCCGATCACTGGCAAGGCTGTCCGGGCGGTGATAAAGCGAAGCACGTCCAAGGCCCGATGTTTGAGAGGTTGACCGCTGAGCCCGCCCTGCTGGCGACGTTCAACGGGGACCTGCGAGTGGTCAATGGTGGTGTTCGTCGCGATGATTCCGGAAAGTTGATGCGCCTCCACCAGCCCGATGATTTCGTCAATGGCAGCCCATTCCAGGTCAGGTGCAATCTTCAGAAGCAGCGGCAGGTGTGTTTTATTGGCGGCCTGGACGGCCGATAGCAGGCCCTCCAGCGCGTCTTTATCCTGCAGCTTTCTCAGCCCTGGAGTATTGGGTGAGGATACGTTGAGCACAAAATAGTCTCCGAACTCTCGCAGCCGCTCAAAGGATTCTACATAGTCGGCATTTGCCTCCTCCAGAGGCGTGACTTTTGATTTCCCAAGATTGATGCCCACGGGAATGCGTGGCCAGTCGCCACTTTTTTGCAGAGCCTCGAGCCGTGCCGAAACCGCCTCCGCCCCGTCGTTATTGAAACCTAGGCGGTTGATGACCCCCTCTATCTCGGGCAACCGAAACAGACGTGGCTTCGGATTACCTGGCTGTCCTTTCGCGGTCACAGTGCCGATTTCTGCAAACCCAAATCCAAGGGCCTCCCACGCGGGCAGGGCGTTCGCATTTTTGTCGAAGCCAGCCGCCAAGCCGACCGGCGAAGGAAAGCGCACTCCAAAAACAGTTTTAGCCAACTTCGGATCTGGCTCCGGAGTGAGAGCTCTTAAAAGGGGCCCGAAAGTCTCCAGGCATCCCATGGCAAAGTGGTGGACAATTTCTGGATCGGCAGAAAAAAGAAGGGGGCGAATGATTCGGCGGTACAGACTCACAAGAAAGAAGAAACCGCAATAGGCCGGTCGTCTGCAAGGTTTTCAGAAACTAGAACTTTTCAGAAAACACGCTCAGCGGAATCCAAAGCCAGTCGGGTCTGTGACTCAGTTCATACTCGGCCTCGTAGATGGCTTTTTCCCAGATCAACGCGTCGAGTAGAACGCGCCATTCTCCCGAAGGCAGCGGCATAATTTCACGCCACCCCTCCAAGAATATCGCGCTCCAGTGCGCCGCAATACCCTGAGAGACTCCAGCGACGGCGGCCGCATAGGCAAAGGAGCGGAACATTCCCGCCACGTCGCGCAATGGCAAATCCTTGGCTCTACGTTCGGCAATCGTACGCGTTGGCTCTCCCTCAAAATCCACGGCCACAAAACGTCTCGGGCCGCAGCATCCTTCGCGTTCTAAAATCTGTCCCAAGTGTAAGTCCCCATGAATACGAATGCTTTCACCCTCCACTCTCAATTCCTGAAGCCTCTGTTCCCGGTCGCGCCAGCCATGCAGGACGTTTTCGCAAAGACTCCGGGCACGCTCCCATGTCTCTTTGTCCACACTCGGAGGAATATCCCCACTGCAGGCGGTTTGAAATTTGGACACGCCTCTAGAGATGCGCTCGATCCACTGGGCCCGTCGCTGGCGACACCAAGACTCAGCGCCAAAGGAAGAGCCTGGGGTTCCCGAAGCCAAAATCCGATGGAGGCCACCTACGGCCCGCCCCAGATCCCCAGCGAAGACCGCTTCTGGGGAACCGCTGCGCATCGCTGCAACCACCCGGCCCCACACAGATGCGCCACACAACCAGCGCTGCACAAACGCGACGGTACTCCATCCGTCGGCACCTTCACGGTCGAGACGCGCACCAAATTCCGCGACGCCCTCGCAATGCTGATCCCGAAAAAATTCCGCCGTCTCGGATTCTGGATGAACGCCGGGCTTGGGATAGCGATACCATTTTAAGAGCCATTCGCCACAAGGACCCGACCCGCGCCACAGTCTGTTGGTGGAAGCGGTCCCCTCAACGACAAACGGCCGCCACTCAATCCCCCGAGGACGAAATGCGCCTCGTATGACGCGCAACCTCCCGCGGATGGTCCCCTCGTCCATTATCCTTTGATCAGCGCCCCAAAATGGGCGAGAGCCTCCACCACGCCCGTGCTACAACGGCCCTTCGCCACATACCCGCCCGCAGTAAGAACAGTTTGTTTAACCACTGGCACCGCGTTTTCCGGGCACATCACCCAGCGCGCATGCACGCCATCAAGCATGGGCAGATCGTTGTAATGGTCCCCTGCAGCAAAAATTTCATCTCTGGAAATCCCAGTGAGCCGTGCCAGTTCTCCAAGGGCGGTTCCCTTGCTGTAAGCCTCGTGGCAAAAGCGCACCCAAATCGTGTTTCGCATGTAGGCGAAGCCGGGGACTCTGGCGCGTTCTCTCTCCAAGAAAACGCAGATGCGGTCCATCTCCTCCTCAGATTTCGCAGCGAGACCGACCATGCGCGGCCCCTCCCAGATCGGTTCCGCTTCGCAGGCGGTTTCGGTTAGAAACTTCCGGATATCATCCAAAAAGTCTGAGGCAGACTCAAAAAGTGAGTCATGTGCGGAGTAACAACGCGCATTCCAATCTCCAAAATCCTGCCATGCCCCGTTGGGACCCCTGTGAAAGACCTCGCGTTCGGCTGTTAGAACAAAGTCTGGTTCCACTGGGAAATGAAACTCCCGGAGTCCGTCATCCACAAAATGAAGGTCCCGTCCAGTGTTTACCGCCCAATGCACTCCTCTGGCACGCAGGTCCGCAAGCACCGAAAAGAGCGCGTGATCCACTGGCGGGGTCGCAAAGTGATCGACTAGTGTGCCATCAAAGTCTGTGCTGAGTAATCGGATCATCAGAGCAACCTTGAACCAAACGCCCACATTTTTCACGAACTTCCCTATGAAAAGCGCCTACGAACTCGCTATGGACCGCCTGGAGAGGCAGTCGCCAAGCTCTACGCTGAGTGCCGCCCAAAAATCTCAGATCGCCGAAATTGACTCGCTGGCCCGCGCCAAAGTGGCTGAGAAGGAGCTTTTCCTCCGCGAACAAGTCACCAAAGCCCTCGCGAGTGGCGACCACCAGGGCGCGCAACAAATTGAGCAGCAGCTGGCCCGCGAACTTCAGAAAGTCCACTCCGATGCGGAGGCAAAGAAAGAGGCGGTCCGCGGCAAGCGGTGAAACACTGAAGACCGCCTGCCAGAAAATCGCACGGCCGCCAGAATAGCCGTGCGATTGCGAGGGCAGGTTGTACTGCCGGTGGCGAGGTTAGTGCTGTCCCGCGCCGTGCACACGAGAGGCGACTTTCAAGCGCAGCGCATTGAGCGAGATAAAGCCGGTTGCGTCGTTCTGATTGTAAGCCTTGGTTGGATCGGCCTCCATGGTCGCGATGTGCGGGTTGTAGAGACTCAAAGGCGACTTGCGCCCCGCGGCCATGACGTTACCCTTGTAAAGTTTGAGTCTGACCGTACCCGAAACGTTGCGCTGACTTTCCGTGATCAAAGCCTGCAAGGCATCGCGCTCGGGACTGAACCAAAAGCCATTGTACACAAGCGAGGCGTATTTAGGGATCAACCCGTCGCGCAAATGCATCACTTCGCGGTCCATTGTGAGGGACTCAATCTGGCGGTGGCCAAAATGTAAGATGGCTCCTCCCGGAGTCTCGTAGACGCCTCGGGACTTCATTCCAACAAAGCGGTTTTCGACCATGTCTACGCGGCCGATTCCATTGCGTCCGCCGAGGCGGTTGAGCACCTTCATGATCCAGTACGGCGAAAGGAGAACGTTCCCTTCAGAATCCAACGTCTGGGTGCCGGAGTAACCTAACTGGACCAACAATTCAGCGACTCCCTCGTGACCGACGGCTGTGCAGACCCCTTTTTCAAAACTGAGCTGCACGTATTCAGCCTTGTCAGGCGCCTGCTCCGGAGAAACCGACAACACGTACATCCCAGCTGCCTCGGGTGCGGAAGCATCATACCAAGGGTCCTCCAAAATTCCTGCTTCAAACGAGATATGCAACAGATTGCGATCCATCGAATAGGGTTTTTTTGCAGTCGCCTGCACCGGAATTCCTCGGGCTTCGCAATAAGCAATCATTTCAGCCCGGCCGGGGAATTGCTCCCGAAACCGGTCCTGGCGCCACGGGGCGATCACTTCGAGCTCCGGAGCGAGTGCCGCGGCCGCGAGCTCAAACCGAACTTGGTCATTGCCCTTGCCTGTGGCCCCGTGGCCGACGGCGTCAGCGCCTTCGGCCTTGGCGATTTCGACCATGCGTTTCGCGATGAGCGGGCGCGCAATCGACGTACCCAGCAAATACTGACCCTCGTAGATCGCGTTGGCCTGAATCATGGGGAAAATAAAGTCCTTCGCAAACTCCTCACAGAGGTTGTCGATATAGATTTTCGACGCCCCGGTGCGGGCGGCCTTTTCCTCCAAGCCATCAAGTTCTTCCTCCTGGCCGACGTCGGCACAGAATGCAATAATTTCAGCCTGATAGGTTTCCTTTAACCAAGCGAGGAGCACCGAAGTGTCGAGCCCCCCCGAGTACGCGAGCACAATTTTCATAAATCAGGCCGGATGCAAACAGAGACGCCGCCCCGGGCCAACTATTTTGAGCGGCAATGGTGGGCAACGGGTACGAGAGATGGGCAAAGGCGCCTCCCTTTGCCCCCATTCGCCGCATGGATGCGCGCCAGCCTTTACACTGGGGCCTGGCTTGCTAGGTTGTCCGACTCTTATGCGAAAAGTGATCGCTACTTCTGAGGCCCCGGCCGCCGTTGGTCCGTACTCCCAAGCGATAGCGGCGGGCAACACCCTGTACTGCGCCGGGCAAATTCCCCTCGATCCAGTTTCCAACGAGATTGTGTCCGGTGGGGTCGCGGAACAGGCCAAGCGCGTCCTTGAAAACGTGGGGGCCGTGCTGAAAGCCAATGGCATGGACCACGGCAACGTCGTCAAAGCCACTGTTTTCATGACAGACCTCGCTGCGTTTTCTGAGATGAACGCTGTGTACGGAGAATTTTTTCACCCCCCCTTCCCCGCCCGTTCCACCGTGCAGGTTGTCGCATTGCCCCGCGGCGCCCAGGTTGAAATTGAGGTCGTCGCGGTTTCCTAGCCATTCATGCCCATGTCCGACGTTTTGCAACTTTTCCGCAAGGCAGGCGCCCTTCTCGAAGGGCACTTTCTGCTGCGCTCCGGCCTGCATAGCCGCCAGTTTTTTCAATGCGCCCTACTCCTGCAGGATACGGCGCTTGCCTCCGAAGTGTGCGGACAGCTTGCTGAAAAAGCTCGTCCAACAGGTGCGACCCGCGTGATTTCACCCGCATTGGGCGGCTTGATTGTCGGGCACGAAGTTGCCCGGCACCTTGGCCTGCCGCACATTTTCGCCGAAAAGGAAAATGACCAGCTCGTTCTCCGGCGCGGGTTTCAGATCCACCCGGGCGACAAGTTCCTCGTCGCCGAGGATGTCGTCACCCGGGGCGGACGCGTGATGGAAACCATCGCTATCGTGCGGCAGCATGGAGCCGAAGTTGTCGCCGTGGCCTCCATTGTGGACCGCAGCGGGGGGCACCTTCCGGACTTCGGCTGCCCCTACATCAGCCTCACACAATTGAACGTTGAAACGTTCGCCGCCGACCATCTCCCGCCTGATCTGGTGGGCACGCCAGCAAACAAACCGGGCAGCAAGTAGGCCAGTTCTCCCTCCTTTAACACTCAACGTATTTGGCGCCTCAGGCGCCGCTTTTTTCCCATGATCCAGTGGTTTCTAAAGAAGGTGATCGGTTCCAAAAACACCCGCATGCTCAATGCACTGCGACCGACGGTGGACCGCATCAATCAATTGGAATTGGAATTCCAGCGGCTCAGCGACGACGAATTGCGCGCCAAAGTGCAGGAATGGAAAACCCGGCTCCGCTCCGAGTCTGAAGCTCCCGTACAGCAACGTCTCCTCAACGAACTTCTGCCTGAAGCTTTTGCTGCGGTCAAAAACGCCGCCCGCCGCCTGACAGAGCGTAAACACACCTTTGTGGCCTGCGAGCAGGAAGCCCGCTGGGAAATGGTTCACTTTGATGTCCAGTTGATCGGCGGGATTTGTCTGCATCGCGGAACCATTGTTGAAATGGCTACGGGCGAAGGCAAAACGCTGGTGGCAACCCTTCCACTATTTCTCAACGGACTGAGTGGTCGCGGGGCCCATCTGGTCACCACCAACGATTACCTCGCCAGACGCGACGCGGAATGGATGAGCCAGATCTATGGATTTCTGGGGCTGACCACCGGGATTATCCAGCATGATCAGTCTCCAGACTACCGCCGCGAGCAGTACTACAGCGACATCACTTACGGGATGAACTCGGAGTTCGGTTTTGACTATCTCCGTGATAACGGCATGGCCTCCTCAAAGGAACAGCAAGTCCAGAGGGGCCACTTTTTTGCGATCGTTGATGAAGTTGATTCCATCCTCATCGACGAAGCCCGCACCCCACTCATCATCTCGGGGCCGGCGACAGTTTCGACCCACCAGTTCGACAAGTTCAAGCCGATGGTGGATGATCTTGTCCGCAAGCAGGCTATGTTGTGCAATCGGCTCGCCAGCGAGGCAGAAGAACAATGGAAGGCCGGCAAGCAGGAAGAATACGGCAGGGTTCTTTTCAAAATTAAACTCGGCCAACCTCGCAACAAAGGCCTCATGCGCGCCATGGAAGACGCAGAGAGACGGCGCGCCCTCGACAAAGCTGAGCTTTATTTCGCCACGGATACCCACAAGGAAGAACTCTTTGAGGTCAAAGAGGAGCTTTACTTCACTATCGACGAACGCGCCCACGAAACAGACCTCACCGACCAGGGGCGCAACTTCATGAGCCCCGGGGATCCCGATGCCTTTGTTCTGCCGGATCTGATGACGCAGTTCGCCGAGATCGACCAAAATTCCGGACTCACATCTGCGGAAAAAGCCGAGGAGAAATCCAAACGGCAGGCTCACATGGACCATCAGTCCGAGCGCATTCACAACATCACCCAACTTCTGCGGGCGTACTGCATCTATGAGCGCGATGTAAACTACGTCGTTGAAGAAGGTAAGGTGGTGATTGTTGACGAATTTACCGGGCGGAAGATGCCTGGCAGGCGCTGGAGCGACGGCCTTCACGGGGCCGTCGAAGCCAAGGAGGGGGTCACGATCGACCGCGAAACCCAGACGCTGGCCACCATCACCATCCAAAACTATTTCCGTCTATATCGGAAACTCGCGGGCATGACGGGCACTGCAGAAACCGAAGCCAACGAGTTTCACGATGTGTACAAACTCGACGTCGCCGTGGCGCCCACGAACAAGCCATGCATTCGCAAGGATTTAAACGATCTCATTTACAAGACTCGGCGCGAAAAGTTCGCGGCAGTTATCAATGAAATTCGCGACGCCCACACCAAGGGGCAGCCCGTGCTCGTGGGAACGGTCAGTGTTGAACAGAGTGAAGTGCTTTCGCGCATGCTCAAGCGCGAGAAAATTCCGCACGCCGTCCTTAACGCGAAATACCACCAGCAGGAGGCAGAAATCGTTTCACGCGCCGGGCAAAAAGAGGCTGTGACGATCTCTACGAACATGGCCGGCCGCGGTACGGACATCAAGCTGGGCGAGGGAGTTCGCGAATTGGGCGGATTATATGTGATCGGCACGGAACGCCACGAATCCCGTCGGATTGATCGTCAGTTGCGAGGCCGTTGCGCGCGTCAAGGCGACCCTGGACTTTCGCGATTCTTTGTTTCTTTTGAAGACGACCTCATGCGCAACTTCGGCGCTGCGGATCGCATGACGCGGATGATGGAGCGCTTCGGTTTGCAGGAAGGTGAGTCTTTGGAACATCCGTGGCTCAATAAGTCCGTCGAAACAGCGCAGAAGCGGGTTGAACAGCGTAATTATTTGATGCGCAAACGTTCACTCGAATTTGACGACGTGATGAACAAACAGCGCGAAGTCATCTACGGCTGGCGCAATGATGCCATCAACACCGAAGATCCACACCAGATGCTGGAGGAGGTGATCGATGAAACCATTCCGGCAAAAGTGCTCGAGTTCCTTCCGCCCGATGGCCCCCGCGAACCGGAGGCTCTCGTGCATTGGATTAACGTCACCTGCCCGCTGGCACTCTCCATGGAAGAGGGACCGTTCGAAAACGGAACAGCCGAAGAAGTCGCAAACTTCCTGATGGAAAAACTCCGGTCTGCATACGCGCTCAAGTCTGCGCATGAAGAGGCGGAAGCCCTTCGCAGCACCGAACGGATGATTTTACTCAATGCCATAGACCGTCTCTGGCAGGAACATTTGTACGGAATGGATGCCCTCCGCGAAGGCGTCTATTTGAGAGCTTACGGGCAGAAGGACCCTCTCGTGGAGTTCAAGACCGAAGCCTACGACATGTTCGAGGTTCTGATGGCCAACATCAACGGCGAGATTCTTCACAATCTGTTCCGTTCAGCGTCCAATCTGATGGCCTTCGAACAGTTTCTAGCCAATCTACCCCAGTTTTTGCAGTCTCCCGACGAATCTGGAGGCATTACCGAAACCCGGGAACCATCCCGGCTCCAAATTTCTGAACCGTCCCTGGATGCGATTCTCGCCTCCCGCGCACAGGCCGGGCCACAGCCAGCGCAAATTGGACGCAACGACCCTTGCCCTTGCGGGAGCGGTAGGAAGTTCAAAAGCTGCTGCGGAAAGACGGGCTAGCCGGGCAAAGGCGGAGGAACCGCCCGGCGATACACGATAAGCAACAAGCGGTCAATTCGTGCCTCTTGATAGAGGCAACGCAGCTTCGCTTGGCGTATTTTGCGAAATAGACATCGCTCTTCGCCGCCCGTCCAGCCGGCTCCCTCTCGGCTAAGCCCGTGCCACCCAGAGCGCAGTCCTTCCCCTTTAGCAGTCCCTAAGATTTTCTCTTATTGGGGGTAGTCTATTCCGTGAGGTTGTCTCCCAGAAACACACTCGTTCCACTCAGCGCCGTTTGCCTGCTAGCCGCAGGTATCGGGTGTTCCCGCGCGTTGTACCATCAGAAAGCCGACAGGGATGCCTACGCCGCCATCGCAGGAAAATCGGAAATGCTTCCTGGGGAGATTGCTCTGCGAGAGGGTGGGAGTATCGAACCCTCCCCTGCCTCGCGTTTTTTCGATCCTTTTGACCCGGATCATCCCCCGATGCCGCCGGACGATCCGATTGCACATGCCCTGATGCTAAAGGTGGACGGGCGGGTCGGGTCGGCTACTTGGAATCAAAAAGGGGAGTCAGCGGTCGTAAAATCGGAAGCCTGGCGGGAGTTACTCCCGAAAAGTGCGGATGGAAGCGTTCAATTGAATCTCAAATCAGCGGTTCGCCTGGGTTTGTGTAATTCGCGAGACTTCCAGAAGGAGCGCGAAGATTTATACCTATCGGCCTTGGATGTGACCTTTGAACGCTACCAACTTTCGCCCAAGTTTGCGTTAAGCGAGACGGTGAAGGCGGAAGCGGACGCAAAATATCAAGGGGGTGTTTCATCCCGGGCAGTGCCGCAGCAACACCTCGATGTTCTCACGGACGGGAGTGTGCGGTGGCTGGCCTCTTCGGGGGCGGAAGTATTGGCGAGTTTTGCGAATGCATTTGTGTGGGATTTCAAGGGCAGTACAGTCACGGATTCTGCGGGTACGCTTTTAAATCTTAGTTTGGTGCAACCCCTTTTGAGGCTTGGAGGCAAAGACAGAGCTTTAGAAGCACTCACGCAAACCGAACGTACTTTATTGGCGAATGTGCGGCAGATGCAGCAATTCCAACTCGGATACTATGTCCGAATCGCCTCGGGCCGGAATTCGGGGGAAGGCCCCACCCGCTCTGGAGTTGTGGGCTCGGCGGGCCTGGGGATTATCGCTGGGACACCGGCCTCACGCACTGGCGCGCCGGCGGCGAGCGGTTTCCTGGGGCTTCTTGAAGAAACGCAGCGCATCCAGAATCAGGAAGCCAACGTTGCCCGACTGCGGCAGAGCATGGACCAACTCTTAGCCGCATTCGACGCGGGGCGCATCAGCAGCCGCCTCCAGGTTGATCAGGCGCGGCTGGCCCTGTTCAATAGCCAGAGCGATCTTTTGGCGGCAAAAGCCGCGTACCAGGCCCGTGTGGACGCCTTTAAAGTCGACCTTGGGCTGCCCCCCGACTTGCCGGTAACGGTACAGGACCCGGTTCTCGATCGTTTTAACACATCAAACCCTGAGAGCACGTCTTTAGACCGGCAACTGAACCGCCTTCAGGACAAACTTCGGGATCGATCCAGAGTAAAGGAAACCAAAGATCTTCTCGAATTTTCAACCGCCCTTTCGAAACTTGAGCCGGCATTTACGACACTGCTAGCGGGCGCGCGTAAGGATGGAACATTGCTGGAGAAAGAATCAGCGACCCGCAAACGGCAGCTTGAAGAACTCTCAAACAGCCTCAGTGCTGCTGAACTTGGAGTCGAACCCTCGGCCCTAAACCCACAAGACCTCGACACCCGCAAACAGCTCTACTTGCGCAGGACAGAACAAAACGAAGAGGAACTCAATCGTCTGAAAGAGCGCCTTCATGGTTATGCCGCGTTGGCAGAGGCCAAGAAATACGAAGAGGCACGCGAGGAGTTAGTTGATATCGCCGCTGACTTATCCAGTCTTCTTCTGGCTGTGTCTCTGAACCAAACAGCGACCAGACTGGAAACCGCAACACTTCCGCCAGTGTCGATGAGTGAATCTCAGGCGCTGGCCATCGCACGGGAGCATCGCCTGGACTGGATGAACGCCCGGGCCCGTCTTGTAGATTCGTGGCGGAAAATCGGCTTTTACGCCAATGCCCTCCAAAGCGGACTAGATTTCAGTGCGGCAGCAGGCATGGGCACACTCAACAATAACGCGGTGCGTTTTGATGGCCGCACAGGGTTTGTACGGGCCGGGCTGCGGTTCGACACTCCTCTTTCGCGACTTGCTGAAAGGAACAACTATCGGCAGGCCCTCATCGACTACCAGCAGGCCCGTCGCGACTATATGCTTTTTGAGGACAGGATCGACCAAAGTCTTCGTAATACGCTCCGGATTATTGAGCTTTGTCAGTTGAACTTTGAGCTCCGCCGTTCTGCCGTGCAGGTCGCGATTTCACAGGTAGATCTTGCGCGCTTTCGCCTTGAGGAGCCCCCTCGTCCTGGAGTTGTCGCCCAAATTGGTGCGACGACCGCGCGCGATTTGGTCACGGCACTCAGCGACCTGCTCGACGCACAGAACGCTTTCCTAAGCATGCGCGTGGGATACAATGTTCTAAGACTCGTGCTGGATTTTGAATCAGGCACCATGCAGGTGGACGCCGACGGCATCTGGATGGATCCGGGGGCTGTTACCGCAGAGCGCCTCGCCGCCCGCGCCCCGCGCTGGAGCAGCCTGGCCCGGGTTGCTGCTGGCTCAAACTCGAAGTCTCCCTCTGCGACCCAGAATCTCCGCCTGAGCTTCCGCCAGGACCTTCCCTCCGTCCGATGACCACCACTCCCAAACGACCCTTTCGTAAAACCCTGTGGATTGCCGCCGGGCTTGCCCTGTGTGCGGGTACTTATGCGTTTCTGCCTAAAAAGGCGGCACCCTCCTACAAGTCAACCCTACCCACGGCGCCACTCACCATTGCAGCGGCGAATTCTCAGTTTTTGCAGGAAGTTCTCGAGCGGGGGGAGGTGGGGAGTTCAAGCAATGTCGATATCCGCTGCCAGGTACAATCCAAGGTGCTCATAGGAACGCCCATCATCCAAATTGTACAGGAAGGGGCGTACGTTCAAGAAGGTGACTTTCTCGTAAAGCTCGATGACTCCGGCATCCTAGGTGATGTTGTTCAGCAACAAATCGCCTGCAACTCCAGCCGCGCCCTTGAAGTGGAAGGACGCACCGACTACGAAGCCGCCAAACTGGCACTCGAGGAGTATGAAGCTGGAACCTATCTTCAAGATTTGGGCGTCTTGGAAGGAGACCGCTTTGTGGCTCAAGAGAACATGCGCAGAGCCGAAGAATATCTACGCTACAGTCTGAAACTGGCGGACCGAGGATACGTCACCAGCGTGCAGTTGGAAGCAGATCGGTTTGCCGTGGAAAAAGCCAAGAAGGAGCTCGAGAACGCCTCTACAAAATTAAGCGTCCTTCACCGTTACACAAAAACGAAGATGACCAACAGGCTGAAGGCAAATGTGGAGACGGCCGAGGCCCGCATGCGCGCCCGCGAGAACAGTCACAACCTTGATGAGGAGCGCCTCACAAGCTTGGAGGACCAACTCTCCAAGTGCGTGATAAACGCTCCCACTTCAGGTCAGGTGGTCTATGCTAATCTCGCCTCCGGAGAACCCCTGATCGCGGAAGGGAAACCGGTACGCGAGCGCCAAGTCATCATCCGCCTCCCAGATCCAAAGCGCATGCAAGTGACGGCTCGAATCAACGAATCTCGCATCGATAAGGTTCGTATTGGCATGCAGAGCAAGATCCGACTGGACGCCTTTCCAAACATGGTTCTCACCGGAACTGTGCGGTCGGTCAGCGAATACCCGCTGCCCGCTCTCACCTCATACAGTACGATCAAAGAATACGGAGCTGAAGTAACTATCGACGAACCTCCTCCGGGGGCGCGCTCGGGAATGACGGCGCAGGTCGCTATTGAAGTGGAGCGGCAGGAGAATGTGCTTCAAATCCCTGTTCAGGCTGTCATCGAACGGGGTAAGCGTTTTTTTTGCATTGTGGATGACGGCGGCGAACTAGTGGCGAAAGAGGTGCGCGTCGGTTCTGCCAATGAGCAATACGTTGTGATCTCGGATGGTCTGGAGGCTGGGGAACAGGTTATACTCGCACCCCAAAGTTATGAGAACAACATCACCCTTCCGGATGTAGCGGTAAAAGAAGAGCCCGCACAAATTTCGACGCGTAAACCAGTCAAGGTGGCGGACAACTCCAGCATCAAGTAGACGGTGCCCGCGCAAAATCCGATGCCAATGACTCCAGCAATCCAGCTGGTCAATCTTCGTAAAGACTACGACCTCGCCGGTGAGCCGCTTTCCGTTCTCAAGGGCATCGATCTAGTTGTTCCCGAAGGCGATTACATTGCAATCATGGGTCCTTCGGGCTCTGGTAAAAGCACTCTTTTAAACCTGCTCGGTTGCCTCGACAAACCCACATCGGGAGGGTTTTTTCTTGGCGAGGACGACGTCGCGAAACTTGACGACGATCAACTCGCTGCGATTCGAGCCTCCCGTATCGGTTTTGTTTTTCAGTCCTACAACCTCATTCCCCAGCTAACCGTTCTCGAGAACATCGAGTCGCCTTTGTCCTATCAAGGCCCCATCACGGCCGAGGGCCGCGAACGATGCGAAGAATTGGCCCGCCTTGTCGGCTTAGGCGACAGGCTCACTCACCGCCCACCGCAGCTCTCGGGAGGCCAGCAACAACGAGCCGGCATAGCGCGGGGTCTCGTTAATCTCCCGCGCTTTGTTCTCGCTGACGAACCCACCGGCAATCTCGACACCGTCACTTCCGCAGAAATCCTTGATCTTCTTGAAAAGCTCAACAACGACGGCAAAACCATCATCCTTGTCACCCACGAAGAGGAAGTAGCCGCCCATGCCCGGCGTATCGTGCGCTTGCGTGATGGAGTCATCCAGTCCGACATTCGCCTGCGCCCGGTGGATCAGAATATCGCGGGCTCTTTGCCGCCTGCTCCCTCTCTTGAGACAGTTCAAACAGCGGGAGCCCTTAGTCTTGTCCTGCGCACAGCCAAACTAGGGGTTAAAAACCTGCTGCTTCATCCCTTGCGCTCCCTGCTCACCATCCTGGGAATTTTTATCGGCGTTGCCAGTGTCATCTGGTTGCTGGCGATCGGAGAGGGCATTAGTGCGAAGGCGCAGCAGCAGATCGCGGAATTGGGCGCCAACAACATCATTCTCACTACCATTTCGCCCCCGCAACAAGCCGGAACAAAATGGCGTCCCTACGGCATCACTCGCGATGACTACGAGAACCTCGCCATAACCGTCCCCTCCATTGAAAAAGCGATCCCCATCCGAGAACAACCAAAGCGCCTTTTTAGCTACGGCCCCAGGCAATTTTATGGCCGGCTGTTAGGCTCTACTCCCGACTTTCTCTCCCTTTACAAAATGGAGATTGAGCGGGGCCATTTCATCACGGCAACAGATGTCCTCCAAGGAAACAAGGTTTGCGTCCTGGCCCCGGAGGTTGCCATCGCCCTCCTCGGCTACGAAGATCCCATCGGACGCGCTGTCCACATTAACGCCGATTTTTACACTGTCATCGGCGTCCTTAAACAAAAAGGAGCGATTTCCGAAATCCCAGGCGCACGCGCAAAACAGGAGTTTTCCCGAGACGTGCACATTCCAATCTCGACGCTGTGGGCGCGCCTTTCTGACATCTATACCCGGACAGAAAGCGGCGTGCCCATTGCAACGCAGGTTACCCTTTCACTTACCGACTCATCAAAGGTCATTGAGACGGCTGACGTGGTTCGCCGCACTCTCATGCGCACTCACCAAGCCGATGACTATACCATCGCAGTGCCCCTGGAACTACTCGAACAAGCACGTAACACACGGCTTATGTTCATAGCCATGATGGGTTTGGTGGCCGCCATTTCATTGGTTGTCGGCGGCATAGGCATCATGAATATCATGCTGGCCACAGTCACTGAGCGCACCCGTGAAATCGGAATCAGACGCGCTATCGGTGCGAGACGCCGAGACATCACTCGCCAGTTTTTAGTCGAAACCGTCGTGCTTTCCGTCGGCGGCGGAATCACCGGCGCCATTGGCGGCCTGGCCTGCTCTCCCGTATTCAGCCTGGTGATGAAAATTATGAACAGCGCTTTTCCCGCGGCTATGAATGCATTGCCCGAGGTTGTCCGTACTATGGTACCAATCATTGTGCCTTGGTCCCTTCCTCTTGCCTTCGGCATTTCAGTCGCCATAGGCATTGTCTTCGGCCTTTACCCCGCCAAACGTGCTGCGATGATGAATCCCATCGAAGCCCTCAGACACGTGACCTAAATCATGAATCGGAGCCCTGCGTTATTTGCTGCGACAAGCCTGACCTTCGCCATGACCTCAGGCTTAATTGCGCAGGGGGAACAACCCGCAAGGCGTTTAACGCAAGCGGTTCCGGCGGCTCCCAATGCTCCGATTTTGGTTGCAGGCTCCGAGTTTTTTATCCTGGATCCGCCTGCGAAACCGTCAAAAACCGAAAGCCCAAAGAAGCGCCTGCCGGTCATCGTAGTCATTCTCTTTTGGGTTTTCGCCATGTTTTTATGGCAGGTCTATTTTAACCGCAAAGCCAGACCGTAGGGCAGTGCTGTCGGCTTCTGTAGCGCAACCGCTGGCTTAAAGCGTAAAACAGCGGTTTATCCCGACGACGTTGCCAAAGTCTGCCACAACCCGGGAGCCTCTTTTCCAAACCAGGCCTCTACAAAGAAGAGGGCAATCGAACCTAGACGATAATTTCAGGGTACGCTGCATCCTTTAGCCGCAGTCCACAATGCGTACCAATCCTCGCGTTCAAGCTTGATTGCGGCAGCCGCTGCGGCCGAACGAATGCGCTCCAATTTGTGAGTTCCGATCACCGCCACAGCGCCAGCCGGGTGTGCTAAAATCCAGGCATATGCCAGCTGTTCAATCGTCGCGCCTCCATATTTTGCTGCAAGAGCCGCGCACGCCTCATGCACGCGCCGGCTCGGTTCATGTGTTGCATCCATCAGAAGCGCCCTAGCCAAGGGACTCCAGGCCATTGGGCGATAGCGGTGTTGCTGCGCATGATCGAACACGCCGTCGTAAATGGGTGCCATTTGCAATAAACTGAATTCCACCTGATTGGTGACCAACGGCTGAGCCATGCGCGAATTTAGGGCGTCGAACTGAGAGACACTGTAATTGGAAACACCCGCGCAGCGAATTTTGCCCGCTTTGAGAAGACGATTGAGACCCTCAGCTGTTTCATCAATCGAAGCCAGCCAGTCCGGCCTGTGCACCAGTAAAAGGTCGAGATGGTCGGTACCGAGAAAACGCAGAGATTTTTCTGCGCTCTTCACAATCCGCTCTGCCGTTGCATTGTAGAAAGCTGTCTTGCGGTCAGGGTGGAACTCGCAGGGAACGTAAATGCCGCACTTGCTGACGATTTGAAGCTTTTCCCTTAAGGAGGGATCCAATGCAAGCGCAGCCCCGAGAGCTTCCTCGACCCGATAGGTGCCGTATATTTCTGCGGTGTCGATTGTTGTAATTCCCGAGTCCACACAGGCATGCAGGCGCTCAAGCAGCCCTTTGGGATCCCTTGTTGCCGGGTCTTCGAGGAGGCGCCAGGTACCAAACGCAATGCGTGAAAACTGCGGGACGCTATGAGAAAGTGTGACGGAGAGGGACATCTTTTATTTTTAGCAGTCCGGAGTCGTGCCAGACAAACCTCAAACGCTCTCAGCGAACGGATGCCGAAGACTCTCGTTCTCTAAACTCACTGGGACTTAGACCCGTGTGTCGTTTGAAGTCCTTGCTGAAAAAGAAACGGTCTGCATACCCAACCTGTTCTGCGATCTCTTTGATCGAGCTCTGGCTCCCCACAAGGCGGCGTTTGGCCTGGCTGATCCTCTCACGGCGAAGCCAGTCTATTGGACTTGTGCCGAAGGTGGATTTGAAGAGCCGCGTGAAATGCCCTGAGCTGACACCTGCCATTGCAGCAAGCGAGGATACACGCACGTTTTCAAAATAGAACAAACGCATCCATTCAACGGGCCGCCGCAGAGTAAGAGGGATGCTCTCCACCGTCTCTGCACTTCTTAGCCGCGCACAGAACACTAAAGCCACCAACCGCGCGACTGCCGCATGAATAAGTGCCGGCGCCTCTGGTGCGTCGCCCTGCATCAAATCGAAAATCTCGCGGTAACATTCCTTTGTTTTTTTCGCGTCCGCATCCAGAAAAACGGGTCCGTCTTCTACGGACAGCATCCGACACATCTTGTCGAGCATCGGTCCCTCTATCCTCACCCAATATACCTCCCAAGGATTGGCCGCTTTCGCGCCATGTTCATGGGGTATCTGACAATTCACCCAAACTAGCTCTCCCTTCCCCACAGAATGCACCCGCCCAGAAACACGCACAAATCCCTCTCCACTAATACAGTATATTAGCTCATGGCCTGGAAAATGATTGCGTTTTACATGATGATCCGCCTCTCCCACTAGGTGCCCTGCACGTGGCACGGTATAAAAAACCTCCTGATGCCGACTGTGGGGAGTGGCAAAAAGGGAGAGAAGAAAACGGGTCTTGGGCTCAGCCACGGTTATGTTTGGATAATACAACGGTAAGAGAAGTCCACTCCATTCCCCAAACCAAAATATCGGTCATAGTCGAAAACATGAAACCGTGGGCTTTTTTCATCGCGCTGCTTTTCGCTAACGCCCTTCCATCAGGCGCAGCCGAGCCTGTGCAATTCGGGCGGGATGTCCTTCCCATTCTTTCTGACAATTGCCTTAGCTGCCATGGCCCAGACGAATCAACGCGTAAGGCAGGCCTCCGGCTGGATGTGCGCGAAGAAGCGACGCGCCCCAACAAGGATGGCATTTCCGCCATCGTCCCCAATCGCCCCGAGGCCAGCGAGCTTTTGGGGCGCATTGTTTCAAAGGATCCGGAAGAGGTCATGCCGACCCCGAAGTCTCACAAGCCGCCCCTAAAGCCCAATCAGGTTGAGTTGCTGAGGCGCTGGATCGCCGAGGGAGCACCGTGGGGGCGCCACTGGGCATTTGAGCCGCCCAGAAAATCGGCCCTTCCCTTCGAAGGTCAAAATCCGATCGACGCCTATGTGCGTGAAGCTCTCAGCAAAGAGGGATTGGCTACATCCCCCCAAGCCGAGAAGCATACGTTATTGAGAAGGGTCAGCTTTGACCTCACAGGGCTTCCTCCGACTTCCCAGGAATTAAACGCCTTCCTCTCGGACTTCGCACCCAATGCGTGGGAGAGAGCCGTCCAGAGGTTACTTGCCTCGCCCCATTTCGGCGAGCGGATGGCGTTCTGGTGGCTTGATGTGGCTCGGTATGCGGATACGGACGGCTTTCAGTCAGACAGCACGCGTTCCAACTGGCCGTGGCGTGACTGGGTGACGGATTCCTTCAATGCGAACACGCCTTTCGACAAGTTTACGATCGAACAATTTGCGGGAGATCTCCTCCCAAACCCGACTCCTGAGCAAAAAATTGCCACCTGTTTTCACCGCAATCATATGGCCAATGGAGAGGGGGGACGCGATCCGGAAGAGTCTCGGGTGGATTATGTAATCGACCGAGTTAATACGACTGGCACCGCCCTATTAGGACTTACTCTCGGATGCACGCAGTGCCACAATCACAAGTTTGATCCGATCACCCAGGCCGAGTACTACAGCCTCACCGCTTTTTTCAATAGCATTGCTGAAACCGGCGCCGCGGGAAGCGCTGCCGCACCTTTTTACGAAATACGATCTGTCCACGCCGGAGCGGCTCTACTCTCGGCAAACGCCACGGTCTCCGAATGGAAACAGTCTGAAGCCGAGGCTCGGCTCTCGGCGAGGAAGCCGTTTGAGGAAGGTCTCCCCGCTTTGGTGGAAGGGCTGGATTCACATTTTCAAGAATGGCGTCCCATTGTGGCAAGCGCATTGACCAGTACTGAGGGCACCGTGCTTTTGCAGAAGTCCGACCATTCCATTCAGGCAACCGGTTCCAATCCCAGACAAGACGAGTACAAGGTCCTTGCCAGCACCCTGCTGAAGCGGATTACCGGTCTGAAGCTTGAGGTGCTTCCCTACTCCGGCAATACAAAAGGAGGACTGTCCCGTGGCGCGTCAGGAGAATTTATTCTTACGGATCTGAAAGTTCAGGTCCGTCAAAGCGGGAAAGCGGAGGTGCGAGATATCGCAGTAAAGACGGCAATCGCAGACTTCTCGGCGGACAAAAAAGCCAACGGTGGTTATGGAGACATTAAAGATACGCTCGACGATGATCCCCGCAATGGATGGACCACCAAAGGCGCGCCGCAGGATGTAATACACACCGCGGTTTTTAGTTTTGCAGAGCCGCTGATGCTCGAAAGTGACGAAGAGATTGTTGTGGAACTCCGGCAGCGTTCGACACTGGGGGACACAAACATAGGAAGGTTCAGATTGTTCGCCACCGACCAGGCTGGAGAAACAATTCGGAGCCTCAAGCCGGGCACGCTCCAGACTCTGGCTGCCAGTGGAATACGCTCGGCATCGGGGCTACCAGAGCTGCTTCGCAAACAGCTTTTTGAGCATTACCTAGAGGATCACGCACCCTATCTTAAAGTGAAGGCATTACTTGCGCGTGCCAACGAACAGGCGGTGGAGGCTAAGGCGGCAACCGGCCCATTGAAGGTCATGGTTCTTGAAGAGCAAAAAGAGCCACGGGATACTTTTGTTCTGGTACGCGGTGTCTGGGACAAACACGGGGACAAAGTACAACCCGGCGTTCCCCTTTCCATCGCCCCTTGGCCGGAGCAGGAGCCACGCAATCGGCTTGGCCTCGCGCACTGGATCGTTTCGAGAAAAAACCCTCTCACGGCTCGTGTCGTTGTTAATCAACTTTGGCAGCTCTTGTTTGGAAACGGCCTTGTCCGAACCCCCGAGGATTTTGGCCTTCAAGGGGAGCGTCCAAGCCATCACGAACTACTCGATTGGTTAGCCGTGGAGTTTATGGAAAGCGGCTGGGACACCAAACACATCCTCACCCTCATTGCGAACAGTGAAACGTATCGGCAATCTTCTGCGGTCTCCGCCGAGCTTTTAAGCAGGGATCCGACCAACCGCCTTTTGGCGCGTGGGTCCAGGTTTCGTCTTCCCAGTTGGATGCTGCGCGATGCAGCCCTTCAGGCATCAGGCCTTCTGAACACATCGACCGGTGGGCCTCCCACAAGGCCATACCAGCCAGCGGGCGTGTGGGAGGAACTTTTTATGGGCCGGTTTAAGTACGAGCCAAGCCTCGGATCCGCACAATACCGTAGAACGCTGTACACTTTCTGGCGGCGATCCATCGCCCCGACCTTCTTGTTCGATACGGCACAACGCCGCGTTTGCGAAGTACGTAGCAACCGCACCAATACGCCCCTTCAAGCACTAACGCTCCTCAACGATGAGACCTCCCGCGAGGCATCACGCGTGCTCGGCGTGCGCGCCGTCATGGCTGGCGCAGATGCAGATTTACGCTTGAACTGGCTTAGTGAGGCAATCCTTGGGCGGCCCCTTAAATCGGATGAAACTCCCTTGCTACAGCGGTCGCTGAAATCTGCCCTGGCCCATTACAAAGACCACCCTGCAGATGCCCTGAAGGTCCTGCAAGCTGGCCAATCCGTGCTGCCCAATGCGCCGCAACAACCCGAAGTGGCTGCATACGCGCTTGTGGCAAGTCTCCTATTCAACCTCGACGAAGCTATGACTCATGAATGATTCCCTAGAAATAAGCCGCCGTTATTTTCTTGGAAAGTGCACAGGGGTGTCGGTCGGTTCGATCGCTATGGCGGCGATGGCCCGCGAAGGCGCATTCGGAAATGAACCGTCCCCCAATCTTGGGTTCTCGGGGCTAGGGCTCGGGAATCTGCCTCATTTCCCAGCCCGCGCCAAGAGTGTGATTTTCCTCACACAATCCGGTGGACCATCTCAAATTGAATTGTTTGATGAAAAGCCCGATCTACGTAAATGGGCGGGCACGGAGTTGCCCGATTCAATTCGAAAGGGGCAGCGGCTAACGACGATGACCGCCAAACAAAAGCAGCTCATTAAACCTGCCGCCACACAATTTCACCGCTCCAAGAGTGGCTCCACGGTCGGTGAGTGGCTTCCCTATACCGCAGCGGTAGCCGATGAATTGTGTTTCATCAAGTCGATGCACACGGACGAGATAAACCACGCGCCGGCAATGACGAAAATGCTGACTGGAAACCAGATTCCCGGCCGGCCAAGCATTGGTTCGTGGGTGAGTTACGGACTAGGAAGCACGAACAAAAACCTGCCTGACTACCTGGTGCTGATCTCAAAAATGCAACGCCCAAGCGACCAGCCCCTCTATGACCATTACTGGGGAAGTGGTTTTTTGCCATCGCGTTATCAAGGCGTGAAACTGCGCAATGCCAGAGAGCCCGTGCTTTACCTTCGAGACCCTGACGGCATGCCTCGCGCATTGCGCCGGGAGATGCTCGACAGCCTAGCATCGATTAATGCCCAGCGTCTGAAGGACACGGGCGATCCAGAGATCGCTACCCGGATTCAACAATACGAGATGGCATTTCGGATGCAAAGCAGCGTCCCCGACCTGACGGATCTGAGCGACGAACCGGCTGAAATCTTCGAGCTCTACGGCCCGGATTCACGACGCCCTGGAAGTTACGCGGCAAACTGCATTCTTGCCCGGCGTTTGGTGGAGCGGGGCGTAAGGTTTGTTCAGCTTTTTCATCCAGACTGGGACCATCACAGCAGGCTCACGTCCTGGTGCACGGCTCGGTGCCGGGACACCGATCAAGCCAGCGCCGCTTTGGTCACAGACCTCAAGCGGCGCGGTCTCCTGGACGACACGCTTGTGGTGTGGGGTGGAGAGTTTGGCCGCGGCGTTGCGGGACAAGGGCAGTGGGACAGCCCGGAGGCAGGAAGGGACCACCATCCACGGTGTTTTACAATGTGGATGGCTGGGGGGGGCGTAAAAGCAGGGTTTTCGTACGGAAAGACCGACGATTTCAGCTACAACGTGGCAGAAAACCCGGTGCATGTCCGCGATTTACACGCGACGATCATGCACCTGATGGGCGTAGATCACGAGCGGTTCACGTACCGTCTCCAAGGACTGGACTTCCGCCTGACTGGAGTGGAGCAGGCCGGCGTTGTTAAAGATATTCTGGCTTAACTGTCTCCATTCTAGCATCTAGTGTCCTTTGACAACTGGGAGAATAATCCGCGACGGATGAGCCTGATTGTGGAGTATGGTGTGGGTTCCTGAGATAGCGTTTTCCAACCACGTCGCGGTCTGAGGCCCGCCCGTTTGGCTATTGGGTTCGTACAAGGGCGCTCCCGAGCTACTGATGGTGACACGCAGACTATGGCCCTTGTTGAGCGCAATACTCGTCCACCCAATGTGCCACTGCAATCGATTGGGTTCACCAGCGCGCATCAAAACCTGCCGCTCAAAGCCTTCCCGGTACCTTGCTCGTATTGGGTAGTCCATGAGGAGGATGCTTCTTCCATCCGGATAGACGTCGGAGACACGCAGCAAGAAGTCTGAGTCGGGCACTGTTGATGTGAGCCAAATGTCAGCGGTGATCTCACCGGTGATTTCGATGCTTTCTTCAAACGGTTTGGTCGTCCAAACACGGACCTCTTTTTGCGATTCAAAAACACGCACATCTTTCGCACCAGGAAACGAGCGTCCTGCGATCTCCATCGGTTTGCGGGGATCAGATTCGTACGAGGTTCCACCGGAGGAGCCTTCAGGAGGGCTGTTTGAAAGCATTCCGGCCTCGTGGAGGTAAATGCTTGTTGGCGTGGTTGCCGGCGGCCAGTCAGCGGCTTCGCGCCAAGTGTTCCCAGGAGCTTTCGGTTCTCCCGCCGCACCCATGACGTAATAACGGACGGAGGGTTCCTTTTCAATGCCGTTATCCGATCCCTTCAACCAATGGTCGAACCAGCGAACCATATGTTCAACTTCAGGCCAGGTTGCATTTTCTGGATAGACGAGGTCGCCCACTTTGCTGCCCTTATTCAATCTTCCATGGAGCCACGGGCCCAACAGCAGTTGTTGTCGGCCTTTTGAAGACGGTCCGCCCATGTGCTGACGGCCGATGAAGCTCATCACACTGCCCTGAACCATGAAGTCATACCAACTGCCGATCGTGAAACACGGCACGTTCATTTTTGGAAAATGCAAACTGCAGTCCTCCTCGCGCCAATAGGCGTCGTAGTTGGGATGTTTGTCCCATTCCGCCAACAGAGTTTTATTGTCCTCCGGGTTTCGGCAGTTGGCTCCAAAATCGGCAAATCGGCTCGGACGGGTGACACCCCCGATGCGGTAACCTTCCTGAAAGAGGCTCAGGCCAGTGTCTACCATATACTGGCAAACAAGGTGAGGCGGCTGTGTCACAGCGAGAAAGTTTTGAGCGAAGCCTCCTTGGGAGCTGCCGAAGGAGCCTACTTTTCCAGTGCTCCAGGGCTGGCTAGCAAGCCACTCGCACGCGTCATAGCCATCCCTCTGTTCGCCCCAAGCCAGCGCGCGATATCCCACGTAAGCGCCTTCGCTTTTTTGTGATCCGCGGAAGTTGACCATGGCGACCGCATACCCTTTCCGAGCGAGGTCAGCGGAGGTCTGACGCGTTCCAGTTCCGGTGAGCGCTGCGTATCTTTGCTCGAACACCACTGGCCACTTGCCGCTTCCCTCTGGCAAGTAGACGTACGCGGAAAGTCTAGTGCCATCGCGCATTGGGATGAACATGCGTTCTTCCGTTACACCGGGCATTTGAAGTTTTGGGAGGTCCTGAGCCAATGCGGCACAGGCGCTCACGAGGAAAAGGAGATAGGGGGAGCGCATGGGTTCTATGTATCAGAACCAAAACGCTTCACAACAAGCGATGCGGTCGCATCCCAGAGTTTTATCACAGGCTGCCGAGCGGAAGTCGGCAGAAAGGAGCAGACTCAGATCCGTTCGAGTTTGATGGGATAGCTGTTTCCAGACGCGAATTGTGCGACGTAGATACTATCCTCAGCATCAACGACGAGATCGTGAGGATGCATAAATATTTCCTCCTGGTGCCGCATTCTTTCGAGTTTTCCATCAGCGCTGTAAGAAGGCGCGGTTCCCCCGACATTCGAAAGAACTTTAAGTTCTGCATCGAGCACTGAAAGAAAGCCTCTGGAATTACGATCTGCCGGCCAATTGTCGGCCAGGTGCGCTACAAAAAAATGCTTTCGATGATGCCGGATTTGGCGCGGGTTGCCTCCCGGCATTTCTATGACGTGAAGCCTTTCGCCTGTTAAAGAAAGCCGGAGCAGATGCTGTTGGTCGCTCATCGCAATGAGGAGCGAGGGGTTTTTGGGATCACGAAGGTCGGCCATGCCGCCATGCGGTCCCCAGTGCACAATACCACCCTCTTGTCCGCCAAAGGTGTGGAGGAGCTTCCCAGAACCGTTGTAGCGGGAGATAAAATCGCGCCCGTATCCATCCAGAACAAGGAAATCACCTCCGTCCAGATGAAGCGTCCAAGAGGGTTTGTATTGATCCTCTTTTTCATATTTGCCGGAGGCTTCGGGCCAGCTCCATTCCTGCAATAGATCGCCATCGAGGCTGGTCTTGAATACGCGGTGCCTCTGCAGGTCAGTCAGAAAAAGCACTTCGCGATTACCCTCACTGACAATCGAAAGACCGTGTGCCCCCGGAAAGTCCGTGCCCCATTTGTGCACAAGCTTTCCCGCTTTGTCGTAAACAATCACGTTGTTGTTGGTGTGATCGGTGAGGAGGAGGATATGCCCCTCGCGATTTCGGACGATTCCGTGGCAGTTCTTGACCGGCGTCTTACCATCCAAGACGCCCCATCCTGGCACGACCCTGTACCGGAAATCACCCTGCCCGAGAATCTGCGGCGATTGAGCGCGGACAAAGGGAAAGCCGCACACAGAGGCCGCTGCCGCGGATACGGTGCCGCGCAGGAAAGAGCGTCGTTTCATTGTTAAAGATGACTAAGAAATTTAGAGGGCAAAAGTTAGCTCAGCTCCTCGGCGGGGTAAGTCCAAATTTCGCTCAAGGTGGGGTGGTAATGGGGGACTTGGGCAAGTTCACCCGCCGTTGCGTTAAAAAACATCGCGACGACGATTTCATGAATGATCTCGGCCGCTTGCGGTCCGACGGCGGCGGCTCCGAGGATTTTTTTGGTGTCGGAGTGAACCATTAACTTTACGAAGCCATTAGTCTGTCCTTCGACCATTGATTTTCCATGATCATTGAAGGGATAGGTCGCGGTCAAAATCGGGATTCCTGCGGCGCCGGCTTCGGCTTCCGAAAGTCCCACGGCGGAGACGGCGGGTTCGGAAAAAACCGCGAAGAGTTTGAGCCGGTAATCCATCTCGGCGAGCGGTTGCTTGGAGTCGCGCATCAGCCTGCAGGCGTTGCGGGCGGCGACTTCGCCTTGTTGAATGGCCAGGTGGACGACCTCGAGGGGGCCGCACACATCGCCAGCGGCGAAGATGTGGGGCAGCGTCGTTTGTTGCGTCGCCTGAATCGCCACACGCGAGCCATCGAGTCCGACGCCAATGGAGTCCAGCCCCATGCCTCCGCTTGCAGGCACCCTGCCAAGAGCACACAAGATTTCTTCTGAGACGATTTCCGAAACGGTGTCACCTTGGGAAAATCTGACCACCTTGCCCGCGGACGTGTGATCCACCGAGCGTATCTCGACACCAGTTTCAACGCGCACGCCGTGGTGGCGAAGGCCTGCTGCAGCGGCTTCTGAAACATCCGGATCGAGTTCCTTTAAAAGCCGATTGGAGCGCTGAAGGAGTGTCACTACGGCACCAGCGCCGGAGTAAAAAGAGGCAGCCTCCAAGGCGATTGCGCCACCACCAAGCACGATGATCGAGCGTGGAATGTGTGCACTTTCAAGCATTGCATCGCTGTCGAGGCACCCTGTTTCTTTGAGTCCTGGAATTGGGGGTGTCGAAATTTTTGAGCCCGTGCTGATGAGGATCGTTTTCGCTCGGATCGATTGCGAAAGGCCGGGGCCTTCAACCGCGATCGTGTGGGGGTCAACGAAATGGGCTGCCCCCCGCAAAAAGGCGAATTTCCCCGCACTCAGCTGGCCCTCCCGGTAGGAGGCAAAATCTGCAATCAACGCGCGCTTGCGAGCCTGCATCGCGGCGCCATCGATACCTCCAAAGCTGGCTTGGACCCCAAACTCGGAAGCTCCCCTCACAGCGCGGGCACTCGCAGCGGTTGCGAGCAACGTTTTGCTAGGCATACAGCCCCGCAGGATACACAGGCCACCCACCCTCTGAGCGCCTTCCACAACCATCACATTCAACCCTTCGCGGGCGGCAAGCGAGGCGGCGGCGTACCCGGCACTTCCACCACCGATGACTAAAAAGTCGTACTCTAACATTAGGGAAGCCTACGGGAGATGGGCTTCCTGAAAAGCTGCGAATTGTGTGTCTTTCGATGCGGTGGCACAGAACCGCAGGGAGTGGCCTAAAAGGTCCAGGGCTCCGAATAGACGTCAAAAAAGTTGAGCGTTCTGGAATTTGCGGCAGCCAGGTCGGGCGCGCGGCGCAGCGGCACACACAACAGATAACGGTACCGTCCAATACAACCGGAGGCTGCGGTGAAAGAGCACGCCTGCTGGTCGACTTTGCCTCCAGCTTCGCCGGGGCCGAAATAGTGGTCGGCGTCGACCCTTCCTATAAGTTCCCAGCCATTCTGCGCAGGGGATTCACTGGCTTCCGGAACCGATGTGGCATCTGAACCATAAAGTTCAAAATTTTGGGAAACTCGAGACCTCTCGTTTTCAAACACGCTGGTTTTGTACCAACTATAAGCATTGATTTTGGTGACCGAAACGGGCCGTCCAAGATCGACCAAGATACGCCCCTCCTCCCGATGGGAGAGCAGGACCGGATCCAAAGGTGTTTGCGCACCAAGAAGGCGGGCGGCGGATAAATCCTTGGGCAAAGTTGCGCGTTCAATACTTGAGGGCGGTTCGATGGAAGGAAGTCGAAACGAGTTTGAGCCGTCGCCGCTTTCCATGCGGACGGTGACACGCTCCTGATGAGCATCCGTGGAGAGCTCCTGTCCTTCCAAAAGATGCGTCGCCTCTTTTTTGCCTGGTACGTGGACAAAGACCTCCCCCGAGCGCACCTGCACGCGACTCTGGCCGTCCTCAGCCGCCGATGCCATGAACTCCGTTCCCACATCAACAACCCGGGCGGTGGGCGTCTGAATTGCGAAACCTTTGGCCCGGGGAGTGGCCGCCAGTACTTTCACTTTGCCAAAGGTCAGAAACCCCCCGTTTGCGGAGGTCACTTGAAAAATTGCAGGCGCATACAGGGTAAGGGCTGCACCCGTGCGGAACTTCAGTTCCACCGTGCCGGAGAGAAGTTCGAGAGTCTGGCCGGTACGCACGCAGTCCCCCGGTCGAAAGACATTCTCTGGGGAAGCCCACAACGCGTCCAGCATCGCACCGAAGTTTGCTGAGGTGGACTCGGTCCCCTCGCTACGAAAGGAAAGGCTTTCGCTCATCCCGAACGTCAGGACGGCGGCGGCGGCCCAGGCGAGGCCGGGCCAAATGGCGAACTGCGGCTCAGCTGGGCCTGGCGAAGCAACGCGCTTAGGTGCTGCGGGAGCCTGGGGAAGAAGCTGGAGCGTAGATTCGGTGCGGCAAAGCTCCCTCAACCCACATTCCACATCCGCATACTCAAACCAGAGATTCCGCACTGAGGAATCGGATTGGAGGAGCTGTTCGAGCAACCGATGGTCAGACTCAGAAATGTCACCTGTGAATGCAGCTCCGAAGAGCGCGTACAAGGCATCGGCGTCAGGAATTCTGGGTGTCATTGGGGTGTTTGAGAAGTTTTCCCCCGCATGCAGTCGGTTAACGTGCGGCGGATGAAGTTGAGTCGGTTGTAAAATGTCTGGGTCGCCCGGCCCTCACGGCTGGCTAAATCTTTTATTTCTTCTCCCCGGGTGTAAACGGCTTCAAGGAGCGCCCGGCTTTGCGGATCTAACTTTCTCATGCAGTCCTCCAATGCTTCCAGACGGGCGTCGTGATGTTGGAGATCTGCTGCACGATCAGCGGACAAAGTAGCGAGTAAACTGTCGTCAAATTTGACTATGGAGCGACTGGATCTACGTGAGAAATTTTTTGCCTCAAACGAAGCATACGCAAAAGCCCAAGCCAAAAAATCTGACCCTTGCTCAAAATTGGAAAACCGTCGCCACATTGTGATGGACGCGCGCTGTACGATGTCCTCGGCGTCTTGGGTGCTTCCTACCAGGGAAACGGTGAACCGAAGCAGTCGACTACGTGCGGCCTCAAGGCACTGCACGAATTCTTCCCTTCTCTCATGGGGGATGAGATCGGAACCCACTTCTCCGGTGGCATTGTCACCATTCAATCGTAGAAGCTTGGGTGGTTTTTGAGAGCAAAACGTCAGAGGACGGGAAACGATATGCCTCTAGAAAGATGAGCCCTCTCGTTTTCCGACGGGATCGGCGCGAAAAAGCGACGGTTCTCCTAGTTCACATACGCGGCTTCGTTAGAGAACATGATCGCCTGCACCAAGGCTTCCCAGGGTGAAAACGTGACCCGCTGAACGAGATCGGCGGCGCGCAACGAGGCCGTCGTGCTCCCTGCGGTGGCTTTGTTGCTCAGGGTCACCGTTGTCCCGGCAACCGAAACGATCGTCGTTCCGGGCGGAACCCCCTGCCCACTGACAGCCGCACCCACATGAAGATCTGCAACATTGAGAACGTTCATGACGAGATTCGTCCCCTTGGTGAGTGTGACATTGGCTCCCTCAAACTCACCATCATTCAGGACGGCTTTTTTCCCGCCGTTATTGTTTTGCTGCGCCTTTACCTTGGTGGCTGCAATTTTAGCCGCTTCCTTATTGATATCTGCGGTTGCGGCTTTTACCGAAGACTGGAACTTGTTTTCGTTGACCAAGAAAGCGAGAGCCATCTCCTGCTCCTTGATCGATGGCGTGCGCTGAAGGAGGATACGGAAAATCGCCACGATCCCCGCCTTTGTGTTTTTTTCAACTGCGACGGCTTGGACGACTTCCGGGCGATTGACCACCCTCTGGACAACCTGCGCCGCGAACGGACTGTTCATCAAAAACAAAGCCTGTTGGGGCACGATGGTCGAAGTGCGCTTTGTATTGGGTTGGTCCGGGTTGGCTACGTCGAACTGCATCAAAAGGTCCGGGATGTTGGCCCTGTCAATATAGCCGTAGACGGAGCGACGGAAGGAATACGGTTCCTCCGTGATGTTCACGGAAGGACCACCCACGGACGAACGGTCGAGCGTCCCTGCCATGGAGAGCAGTGAGTCGCGGAACGATTCAAAGTCGAGCCGGCGGATATTCGCATGCCAGAGCATGCTGTTGCTTGGATCGGTCTTCTCGTAATCGATGGATTTGCCTCGGAAGGCCGTATTGCTCGACTGCTGATAGGTCCTAGACATCATGATGGCCTTGTGGAGGGCCTTCACGGACCAGGCTGGTTTAGACGGTCCAAAATCCTCGGTGAACCACGTTGAAAGGAAATCGAGCAGCTCCGGATGCGATGGAATACCTGCC
This sequence comes from Chthoniobacteraceae bacterium, assembly GCA_947479475.1. Taxonomy (GTDB): domain Bacteria; phylum Verrucomicrobiota; class Verrucomicrobiia; order Chthoniobacterales; family Chthoniobacteraceae; genus Chth-196. The sequence continues at coordinate 58,702 of CANJZW010000001.1, read as the reverse complement.
TGATTACCCAAATCATCCGGGGTGCGCACCAAGCCTTCTCCGAAATGATACATCCACATTCTATTGACGAGAACGCGTGCAGTCAGCGGGTTTTCCTTACTTGCGATGGCATGAGCCAGTTCAAGGCGGCCACTGCCTTCCTTGAATGGCGTGGCTCCATTGGTGCTGAGCACCTCGATAAACCGGCGCGGGATGATTCTGGCCTCTTCGCCCGCCTTCGGCGCATTGCCACGAATGAAGAGTGGTGAATCCTTGGGCTTTGGCAAGTCTTCGACCACCATGGCTCGCACGGGACCACCTTTGGAGGTGAGCTTGAGCTCGTTGATCTTCGCCAAGCCTGATTTGTTCTCCAACTGTCCGCCGAAGGTCAATCCCCAACGTATTCCTTCTTTCCTGAGCCTTTCCAAATCCAGTTCGGCGGCGGGAACCATCGGCAGCGGGTAGGCAGCCAATTCCATGAGCGGGATCTTTGCAGGATCCGCGGCGGTTTTGGAGGCATTCTGCATCTCAGCGTACATCCCCGCGACTTGCGGTTCATATTCGAGGACCATCTTTCCAAAAAGCACAGCGACTTCGTGAACCTGGGAGGGTAGTTTCGGTTGCTTTTTCAGGAAATCAATGACTGCGGTGTTATACTTCGGCCCCTTGGCCTTGCCTTGCAAAATATCGGCCAACTGCTTGTCACGGTTGTCCTTCAAGGTAATCATCTTGAAGAAAATACCGGTAATTGGGTTGTTTGGGTTCAGCTTGGCCGTGTCGTCAACAAAACGCGCCTGGAGTTTGGTTTTTTCCAGAATTGCGTTTGCCGTCTTCTTCTCCTCTGGCGTCGAATCGCGCTGGGAGAGGTAGGCAATTTCAAAAATAGCTTCCGCATTTTTGCGGAACCGGTCTGAAATTTCGCGCTGGAGAGAGTAGAATGAACTGTAAGCGTTTTTCTCAAGATCGGCGAGTTTCCGGGAGAAGTCCTGATAAGCTGCGGAGTTTTGGTTTCCCCCGATCACCGGACCCTCTTTGGGTTCTGTGATGGAGTCGAAAACGCCGCGTAACCCATAATAATCGGCTGCGGTTACCGGGTCAAATTTGTGGTCATGGCAGCGCGCGCAAACCACGGTTAGTCCCAGAAAACCACGGGTGATGACATCAATGCGGTCGTTGATGATGTCGTCTTTTTGTTGGAAGCGCTGCCCCACAGTGAGCAAACCCATTGCGGCGAGGTTTTCCTTTGGATTGTTGGGCACTTTGTCGGCGGCCAATTGCTGAACGATAAACTGATCGTACGGCATGTCCGAATTGAGGGAGTTAATCACCCAGTCGCGGAAGGAATACGCGTAGGCGTACCTGTAGTCCTGGAACCGTGCATTGCCGACCACTCCGGTGGTATCCGAATACCGCGCGGTATCCAGCCAGTGCCTTGCCCAGCGTTCGCCATAAGCAGGGTCCGCCAGAAGTTTGTCGATGACCCGGACATAAGCCTGGTCGGGATCCGGATCTCGGACGAAGGCTTCAATTTCCTTGGGTGACGGAGGCAGGCCGATCAAATCAAAATAAACACGTCGCAGCAAAGCCTCCTTGTCTGCCTGGGGCGCTGGGAGCATTTCCTTGGACTCAAGCTTGGCGAGGACAAAGTTATCGATCGAGTTTACGCACCAAGCTGCGTTTTTGACCGCAGGCTTTTCAGGCCGTGCTACGGGCTGAAAAGCCCAGTGGGCTTTTTTGTCCTTTACGACAATTTTGGACGCATCGCGGGGATCGGGCGCCCCCATTCCAATCCATCTTTTGAAGTCCTCGATTTCCTCGGGAGTCAACTTTTTCTTGGGTGGCATTTGGAGGTCGTCCTCCCAAGTGATCGCCTTGATAATCAGGCTTCCCTTGATATCACCCTCCTTAAATGCGGCGCCGGTTTCCCCCCCCTTGAGAAGGGTTTCCCTGGAGTCAAGGTTCAACCCCCCTGTGATTTTTCCCTTTGCCCCGGAGTGACACTCCAGACAGGAATTGCTCAAAATGGGTCGGATTTTGTTTTCGAAAAACTCTCTGTGCTCAGGCGCGATCTGTGCGGTCGCGGCGGCATGAGCCACCGAGCAATTCGCGAGAAAAACGACTGCGACTGCGCGAAGAGATAGGCGTTTGAGATTCATAGGGAGCGTCTTGAGCGGGAAGAGGGACAGGCCGGAGGCGCGCGATCAGGGATCGTCGCCTCCGGCCCGACTTTAGAAACAGGATAAGACTAAGCGATCAATTCCTTGGCTACATTGCCGAAATTGTCCGTGAGACGGAACGGCCGGCCGTTGTAGTTATAGATCAGTTTGGTGTGATCAAAACCCATGAGCGCCAGAATGGTGGCATGGAGGTCGTGCACGTGCATCTTGTTCTCCGAAGCGCGGCCCCCGAATTCATCGGTTGCCCCGTAAGCCTGCCCGCCCTTGACCCCGCCGCCAGCCATCCACGCCACCATGGCCTTGCCATTGTGGTCGCGCCCCGGGGCGCCGGCACCACCACCCGCCGTGACGGTGCGTCCGAATTCACCCCCCCACATCACGAGCGTTGAATCCAGCAAGCCGCGGTCCTTCAGATCCTGGAGCAGCGCTCCTGCAGGGCCGTCGATCCCTTGGGCCGCACGTTTGACCGTGTTGCCAATGTCAGCGTGTGTGTCCCAGCCTCCCGTGGCCACCTGGACGACGCGCACTCCGCGCTCAATCAAGCGGCGCGCCACCAGCAATTTTGTGCCGGTGGAGTTTTTCCCTCCCATGCCCATGCCGCCGGCACTGGAGAGTTCATACTTGTCCCGGATGGCCTGGGGTTCCTTGGAAACGTCAAACGCATCCGTCGCCTCCGTTTGCATTTTGAAAGCGATTTCAAACGCCTGAATACGAGCTTCGAGTTGAGCATCCTTTTGGAGCTGGGCGGCGTGCATTTTGTTCATCTGCTCGGCGAGATCCAACTGGCGGCGCTGGCGGTCCAAACTGCTAAACTCGCTGCGGATATTTGCCAGAATGGTCGAGAGGCTCGCGGTCGGATCGTAGTTTACATTACAGCCCTGATAGATGCCCGGCAGGAAGGCGCACTGGCGGAAGGTGGAATCCCCGCCCAAGGTGATGAACCCCGGCATGTTCTGGTTGACGCTCCCGAGACCATAAACCATCCAAGAACCAAGGCTTGGCTTTGGAAGCTGGGCGGAGCCCGTCATAAGCATCTTGGCAGCGATCCCGTGGTCCGGAATTTCGGCGAACAGGGAACGGATGACGGCGATGTCGTCGATGTGTTTGCCGATTTCGGGGAAAATTTCCGAAACCTCGACTCCGGATTTGCCCTTTTTTTCAAACTTGAAGGGTGAACCCAAAGCGTTGCCTTCGTAACCCGGGATTTTCTTCCCGTCGTTATTAACCAGTTCCGGCTTCGGATCCCACGTGTCCACGGTAGAAGGCGCGCCACCCGCAAAGATCTGGATGATGGCCTTCGCCTTGGCAGGAAAGTGAGGCGCCTTAGGGGCCAGCGGACCCATGGGAGCGGTAGCGGCGGCGTTGAGGTCGAAAGGGTTCAGGCCAAAAAGCGCCGCCAGGCTGAGGCCGCCCACTCCGATGCCGTTACGCACCAGAAAGTCGCGCCGCGACAGTCCAGACATGGAGCCCGGGTGCAGGAGAGGGGAGCTGTCTGGTCCGAAGGAACAATTGAAAGTGGAATTGGGATTGAGATCCATAATGTTGGGAGTTTTGAGGGTGCGCGCTGTGCGTTAGTGCGTGTGAACTGCGTTTTGAAAAAGGGCCGTAGGAAGAGGTGAGGGCTGAGAAGAATGGGGGCGGGATGAATCCGTTTCCTAGTTGTGTATGTACGCTCGGCGATCCGGTTTACCGAAAAAAGAATGAAACGGCAAACCCGGGGGCTAAACGCCTCTCCAATTTGGGCAGAGCCTTCATGAAATGCGGCAAAAAAAGGCCGGAATCAAGCCCCGTATTGTTTCACAACCCACTCGCGATAAGCGCCGGAGACGACCCCTTGGATCCAGTCTGGATGGGCCAGATACCACTCGATGGTTTTGCGAATCCCCGTTTCGAAGGTTTCCGCCGGCAGCCAGCCCAGTTCGTGTTCGATCAGAGAGGCGTCTATTGCATAGCGGCGGTCGTGGCCGGGCCTGTCTTTGACAAAGTGCACCTGATCCCAATAGGAGGTTCCATGTTCCAGGGGCCGCAGTTCGTCCAGAATGGCACAGAGCTTCTGGACCACCTCCAGATTGGTCATTTCGTTCCGACCGCCCACGTTGTAGGTTTCCCCTAGGCGTCCCGCCTGCAGAACCCTGCGAATTGCGGAACAGTGGTCCGTAACGTAGAGCCAGTCGCGGACGTTTTTGCCGTCACCGTAGACTGGCAGCGGCTTGCCGTTGAGGGCGTTGAGAATCATCAGCGGGATGAGTTTCTCTGGAAAATGGAAGGGGCCGTAGTTGTTCGAGCAATTGGTGGTGAGCACGGGCAGCCCGTAGGTATGATGGTAGGCTCGCACCAAGTGGTCGCTGGCCGCCTTGGAGGCGGAATAGGGGCTGTTGGGCTGGAACTGATGCTTTTCAGTGAACGCAGGGTCCTCCGGACCGAGCGAACCGTAGACTTCGTCGGTGGAGACGTGCAGAAAACGAAACGCCTGTTTTGCAGGCTCCTCCAAAGCAGACCAGTACCCGCGAACCGCCTCCAGAAGCTCGAAAGTGCCCACGACGTTGGTGTGGATAAACTCGCCAGGGCCGTGGATCGAGCGGTCGACGTGGCTTTCCGCTGCAAAATTGAGCACCGCTCGCACCTCATGTTTCTGAAGCAAGTCGGCCACAAACGGCCGGTCGCCTATGTCGCCCCGTACAAACGTGAATCTGGGGTCGCCATGGACCGAGGCGAGATTCTCCGGGTTGCCGGCGTAGGTCAGTTTGTCCAGAACGACGATGGGTTCCTGCTCGCGGGAGAGCCATTCGAGAACAAAGTTGGATCCGATGAATCCGGCGCCGCCGGTGACAAGGAGAGACATAAAAAGAGAAACGATTTTGGGAGAGAGAAAGGGGCTTTCCGGATTTTGGGTTGGCGGCCCTAGAGAGCATCCTTGAGGATGGAGAAAATTAAGGTGTTGTCCAGAAAACCAGTCAGGCGTTCGGAGCCCGGTCCCCGGCCGACGGCGATCATGTCTTCGGCTGTATTTAGGCCCGAAGGGTGCGCCACGGCCGCGGGCTCATTGCGGGGAACGACTGTCCCTGGCTGAGGGCCGTTCGGCCCGGATGCCCAGCTCAAGTAAGGGTACCCCGAGGGATCTGGTCCGAAGAATTCGCCCTTTTGTTGTTTTAGGAGAGGATACCCGCTCAGGGTAAGTCCGCCTGTTCCGTGCCGGCCCACGGCCAGAACGAGGGCCTTGTCTCCGGCCTCCCGAATGGCGACAGCAACAGCCTCGTCCAGAGCCATGACCTCCCGGAGGGCGCGCTCCGCCTGATTCCCCTCGCACGCGGCTGTAAAGAGGGCTGCGTCCACAACGAGAACGTACCCTTTTCTTTGGTTCTTTAAGAGATCGATGGCCCGGCGCGTCATGTCGGCCAAGGAAGGTTGCTCGCTGCCGGACTCCATTTGGTTGGCGAAAGCGAGGGCTCCAGCGCTGAAAAGGCCGACCACGCGGCCGGAATCGCCCCCTTGGGCGGTCTCCAATTCCGCCTTGCTGCGGACGACCTGAACGCCCTTGGCCTGCCACTCGGCCACAAGATCGCGCCCATCCTTGCGCCGCCCCCCCTCCCCTTCCGGCTGAAAATCCGTCCGCCCGCCTCCGAGGACGACCTTCATCCATTCCCTCTCAAATAACTGAAGGGCGATGCCGTCGCTTTCCTCTGGGCGTGCCGTGTGGGCATAAAAAGCGGCGGCGGAGGGCGCGGTTAAAATCGTATTGGTTACCAGACCGATGGCGCGCCCTTCTGAGCGTGCTTTCTCTAGGATTGTGTCGAAGGCGCGCCCTTTTCCGGTGGCGGCCACGGCCCTGTGGCGGGTGCGGTGCCCTGTGGCCAAGGCTGTGGCCGCGGAGGCGGTGTCTGGCACGGCAAACTCCTCGCTGGCATTGCGCAGCAAGGCGGTATGAGGAAAGCGCTCAAGTTCAAGCTTGTACGCCGCACCGCCCGCATAAAGCCTAGCGGCCGCCAAGGGCCTTGTGGCGAGCGCATCGCTGACAAAAAGAATGATCTGTCGCGGCTTCTGCACAACCCACATGCGGATGTAGAGCGCGCCAAGCCCGGCGAAGGCCAGCAGGCAGGCTGCAGCGATGAGTTGATTGCGGAATTTCATCTGTGTAGATCCTTCATTTAATTCCGCGCCTCAGCAAAACGCAATCGCGGAGGGAGGGGTCGCTTCGAGATCCAGACAGAACTCGCCACCGCGCTCATGAAAGACTGGGAATCTGAGCGAGTCCAGTCGAGCGTCCGCATGACAAAGGAAGGCGCCCTAGACACAAAACGGCCCTTGGTTTCCCAAGGGCCGCTTCCGGCAGAGGACGAACCTCGCACCTTTAAACTAATGAAAAGTCTACTTCCGGATTTTCTTCAAGAGAGGAAGGCCTGTGGAGACGTTTTCGGACACTTCGTAACCTTCTGGGAGCGCATCCAAGACGCCTTCCTTAGCTTCTCCAGCAAAGAAGAAGAGGGTTACAGTCTGTCCGCCCTTGAGAACCTGATTCCGTCCGTGGAGGATGTAGGTTTTTCCCGATTTTTTGCTCTGTACGCTATAAGCCATAGATTTATTTGAGTTAGATTGAGAAATTTGGGAAGCTAAAATTTAGAGAAGGCCGGCCTTTTTCAGAGTCGCAAAGGCTCCGTTTTTGGTCACGGTCTTCAGCGCGCGGGCCGTCAACTTCACGGTGACAAACCGATTTTCTTCAGGCACCCAGATGCGCTTGGTCTGCAGATTCGGAAAGAAAGTGCGTCCTACGACCTTTGTGACGTGCTGGCCGATGCCGCCTCTTTTTTTCGCAAGACCGCGGCGGTGGATGACGGACCCCTGTGAGGGCTTGGCTTTAGTGATACTGCAGACTCGGCTCATTTTAAAAAACTCCTTATGGAAGGTTTGGGGGGGCGGAAGATCTGAAATCTGACGCCTGCGGTCAAGTGTTTTTGTCCCCCTTCCGACGAAACGGGCGTATTTTTTTAACTGAAGCGCCTTTTTTGGCCTCCTTTGGCGCGGAGGCTCATGGACATGAGGAATCGGCCGCAACATTAATTTTTCTATAATTTTCTTTTTAAAAGAGATTTAGACCCTCCTCCCTGGAGTAAGGGCGCCTCATCAAATCCGCTTTATTTTGCCTCGCCACCCGTCTACCCAGATTCGGAGATTGCTTGCGGGCAGGAATTCGCCAAAAAGAAGGGTCTCATGAGCACACCGGAACAGCCCACCCCTCCCCAGTCGCCTTCCCGGGAAGTCCTAGTGAACCGCGTGGAAACCTACACTCGCGAGGAACCCGTCAAAGCCCTGAGCGCAGCGTTCGGCGTGGGGATTTTACTGACCCTCCTGCCCATCGGCGCTCTGGTGGCGGGCATTACCCGCCTTTTGTTCCTTGTGGCACGGCCGCTCCTTCTAATTCTTGGACTGGTCAAACTGAACGACGAGTGGCAAGCCCGCCGCCCGCGCGCCGGAGGGGAAGTCGCCCCAGAAGAGGACGAAGAAGCGAACTGGCCGCCCGTCTAGGCGCCCATCCTGGCAGGCTGCCCTGTGGATTCCAGTACGCTCCGCCACAAATCTCCTTCCACGTCCACCTTACGGCGCCCCTCGGCCACGAGTTGAACCGGCAGGTGCACGTACCTCTGATGCCAGAGGGCGACGACCATCCCTGTTTTTCCAGCCATCGCGGCATGGACGGCGTGCCGAGCCAGCTGCAAGCAAAAGATGCGGTCCTCGGGTGTCGCCACCACCCCACGCAACTGGTAGCCGGGGTCGATATAACGCAGGTTACACCCCCTGTTCCGCGCCTGGAAAAACGCGGGGATGCGCTCCTTTAAAAAAACGCCGATGTCCTCGTAACGGCGGTTGCCGGAAGCGTCTGTTTCCTCGGTGCGATGGACGAACAAATCCTGCCCCGCTCCCTCGGCCACGAGGACTAGGGCGTGCCGCCGCTCGTGGAGCCGCTGCTCCAAGCAAGCCAGCAGGCCCGTCCCTCCCTCCAGGCGAAAAGGCACCTCGGGAATGAGCACAAAATTAGCCTCCGCCGTCGCAAGAGCCGCCGCGCAGGCGATGAACCCCGAATCCCGGCCCATTAGTTTGACCAGCCCGATCCCGTTCCGGGCGCCGCGAGCCTCCGCATGGGCCACCCCCAGGGAACGAAACGCTTCGCTGAAGGCCGTTAAATAACCAAAACTGCGATCCATGTAGAGGAGGTCGTTGTCGATGGTTTTTGGAATACCGATGACCGAAAGCGCCAGCCCTCTCCGTGTGACTTCCTCGACAATGTCCCGAGCCCCCCGCTGAGAGCCATCCCCGCCGACGACAAAAAGCACCTGAACATCGAGTTCTTCGAGGCGCGCGACCATGGAGGCGGCGGCCTGGCGGCCTCTGGAAGTCCCTAAAACCGAACCTCCCATGTGCTGGATTTTCGCCACGCGCTCAGGGGTCAGCTCGATGGGCACGTGGCCACATTCGGCGTTGAGCCCCTCGTACCCGTACCTCAGCCCCAGAACGCGTCGGACGCCGTAGCCGTAGTGTGCATGCATCACCAAACTTCGGATCACGTCGTTGATCCCGGGGCACAACCCGCCGCAGGTGACGATCGCGCAGGTCGTGGTTTCAGGTTGGAAAAAGATCGTCCGCCTCGGGCCTGCTTTTTCGACTGAAAGCCTTTCGGCGCGGGGGCCTGGCCTGGCTGCCAATCCGTTGTCACCTACCACACTATCGTCGAGCAGGATGCGTTCACAATCTTCCACCCAGCTCTTAGCGGCGGCCCCCCACTCGCGGGAGAGGCCGGGGGAAGGAACCCTGGCGAGCCCAAGTTTTGGAATCTGCAGGCTGCGGTGAAAAGGCTCGGGCATCCACCCCCTGAATCGGCCCGCAGACCGCCCTCGCGGGGGCGCTGCGCGGGATAACCGGGAAATGGCGGGGCTTGTTCTGTCAGCCCAGCCAAAAGTCCCCCACCCTCACTCGGAGAGGGTGGTCAAATACTGGCGGATCGCCTCGAACTGGCGCTTGGCGTCTCCGTCGAAAACTGAGCGCAACTGGGTACGGCCTTTGGCGTCGGAATAACGCGGCATCTTCGTTTCTGGATCCATGCGCTGGGGCTCGGCCAGCCAGCGCTCGTAATACGACAAACGGAGCCTCTGCGAAGCCCAGGCGAAATTTACGGCCGGAGCCTCGAAGGGTGCGCTCGCAGGCTGCTTGCCCACATCGTGGCAGACCGTGCAGGCGAACCCACCCTGATCCCCCAACAGCTTTGAGCCCTCGGCAGCCAGTTCGACTTCTTTGCCGCCCCAGGAAGCCGTTTTATCGTCAAAGCCGTGCCAGTGTGAAAGCCCCTTGGCGAGAACCTCCGCATACGCAGGGAACGCCGGCATCCTTCCGTAGAGATAGGGTCGGGTCTTTTCCGCGTGCGCCCCCGCGATCGTCTTCACGCTCCAAGCGGGCTGGAGTTTTTCCCCCAGCCAGGTGAGCTGCGGAATGCTTGTGGTGAAACGCGGGCCGTGGGGATTGGCCTGCGTGGGCCCGCCCTTGAGCGCCCCCAACAGGTTGGCCTCTTCCGTCACTGAGGACCACACACTCTGGCGGGCGTCCAATTGGTGGCACGCCACGCAGCGCAGTTCGGTCACCGCGCGCTGGGCGAATTCCAGGGGTGAATCCTGCTCGATGCAACGCAGCCCTTCCCTGGCCACCGCCCGCAATGCCTCGCGCTGGGGCGCGCTGAAGGCGTAGTCGGGAGCCTTGCCCCGCGCGGCGGCGTCTTCGGCAAGGCAGCCCCCGGCCAGCGGCTTGGCCACGATTTTCGCAAGAGCCGTCGCCGTCCCCGGCACCCCTGCGTGACACTGGATACACCCCACCGAGGCAAACAACTGGCCGCCCCGCGCCATGTCGCCAACGGGACCCGCCGGATGCACTTCTTTGGGAAAGCTCATCAAATAGGAGGCCAGCTCCGTCGCTTCTTTTTCAGAGAGCGGCGTCTTGGGCATCTTTGAACCTGGACTGAACTTGTGGGGTTCCAGGAGGTAGTCCTTGAGCGCAACGGGCTGCCATTTGGCGCTCACATGATTAAGCGGCACCCGGTTGAAGTCGTTACCCACCTTGCTTTGAGGCGTACTGTGACAGCCGATACACCCGAGGTTGCCAAACAGCTTGCCCCCCTCGCCCTTATCCTCCGGCAGAACCGCCGCCGTGGCCGTGCCCTGGCTGGAGAGGAACGCCGCAATATCGGCCGCTTGTTGCCCGGCTTCAGGCCCGTTCAGAACGGCGGGCATCAGACTCCCCGGCCGGAACTGGTGGGGATTGCGGATCCACTGCGCCAGCCACGCTTTTTCAAACCGCGCGCCCACTTCCGCGAGAAGCGGGGCGTTTTGGCCGAACTCCGGCATCGCTTCCGGTGTCTGTCCCTTGGCGGACAAAACCCCCGAGCCTTCGTGACAGGCCACACAGTTTGCCTGCGCAAATAACTGGCGCCCCTCGCGCAAACGGCTGCCCAAGGCCACCGCCTGCGCACTCTCCTCGGGCACGGACAAGGCCGTCGGCTGGACCGGTGTCGCCGCAAAATCGCCCACCGACGCCCAAAGCAGCCGGAACGTCGACTCTCCTTTGGCCGGGCTGCGATACTCCACCTTGAGGGCGTTGCCTCCCTTGCGCAAATCCACCGCTCCTTCCAAAAACTTCGCCGCCCCTGAAACCGCTCCGTCAAAGAGGACGTTCCCGTTCACGCTCACCTTGGCGCTCCCGGTGCCTTCGGCCCTGAAAGTTACCTGTTTGCGCAGGGGCACGGTCAAAACCGAGTCCCACTGGGCTTCGAACGCTCCTTTGGGCAGGAAGGGCGAAACCGCACCCGCCGCCGGCACATGCAGCGCGATCAACCGGTCCCGCCGGACATCCGTCTTTCCTCCGGCCTTCAGGGTCAAAGCAACCCCGCTGCCCGCCGTCTTGAGGGCGGTCCCCGCCGTGGAAACCAGCGTGCCAAGCGGCGCAACAACTGGTTCGCGGCCCACCACGTTGATGGTGTGGTAGATCTTCTCCGGCATGGCCGCTCCGGTGGCCGCCTTGATGCGCAGCGTGATTTCACTCTGCATCACGGGCTTGAGTCCCGCGATTTGCAGGAACACCGAGCGCCGGTCTGGTGCCAGACGCAGCCCCGAAATGTCGGCCATGTCGTGCCCGAGTTCATCCGGATTGCTGGGACGGTAATCCTTGGAGCCGTAGTTGGAGGTCCAGCGGTAATTGTACTGCTCGACGCTGTAGTTGTCCGGGTTCCCAGCCGTCTCTGGATCCAGCGGTTCGTCAAATTCGAGGTGAATTCCGGCGTCCGTCACGCGCAGCGCCTTGGGTGCGTAATGGGGTTTGCCCGTGTAGCGAACTCTCTGGATCGCCCCGTCCTCGGTCCCGCTCGTCTGCCAGCCGCGCTGCCCCGCCACATAAAGCTGCCCGTCCACGGGAGAAAAACGCGCGCGCATGAGGCCGGTGGCGAACTTGAGCGGCACCTTCGTCACGCCGCCCTGAACCACGCCGTCCACCGTCTCCATCATCACTTCATAAAGCGAAGCCGTTCCATAACTCATGTGCAACAACCGCCCCTGAAGCGGGCCCCATTTCGGGCTCGTCACCCAGACCTGCCCCCCGGAGGAGTTGTCGACGGACTTGGGGAAAAAGCAGACGTGCGGATCAAACGCCTTGGGCAGGGGCTCCTTGTGGGAAAGGTCGGGCACGCTCAAAAAGGAGCCTTTCTTGACGATGTGCAGGTAACACATCGGCACCCAAGTCCCCTCATTGTCGCCGCTCGTAATCACGTCGTCCGGACCGATCCCGATGCCGTTGGGGGCGCGGAACCCGGTGGCAAACACCTCGAATTTCGAGCCGTCCTTGGACACCTTCATCATGGTGCCGTTGTGTTCGGCGATGGGATCCCAGCCCCGACCGCCGCCTTTGACGGGCCCACCTTTGACAAAATAAAAGTTCCCCTGCGAATCGGTCTGCAGCTCGAACATGAACTCGTGGAAGTTCGGGGTGACCTGGACCTGGTTGTTGAAGGCCTCGTAAAAATCTGCCTCGCCGTCCGCATTGGAATCGATCAAACGGACGATGCCGTCGCGGCAGGTGACATAAATCACGTCGTCCACAATTTTGAGCCCCAGCGCCTGGTGCAGCCCCGCCGCGAAACGTTTCCAGCGGATGTTCTGCAATTTTTCGTCAATGCCGGACCCGATCCAGACGTCCCCGGCGAAGGTGGAGAAGGCGATGCGGCCGTCCTTAAAAAAGTCCACCCCGCCCAGGCGCAGCCAGGAGTGCCAGGGGTTGTCCATGGGCAGCGCCACGGTGTCCAACTGGAAAGCGCCGTCTTCGGTGCCGATCTGGCCCTGGGTGGTGACCACCTGCGGCCAAAGCGCGGGCCCCGCTTTTGTGAAAGGCGTCAAGTCGAGCGCCGGGGAGAGCGCATTGAGTGCGGCAAAGCCTTTTTCAAGGTCAGCAACCGTCCCCTTCCAGTGGCCAAGCTTAAAGCGCTGGCCTGCCTTCAAGGCGGGCAACTGAAGGACAACCTTGCCTGAGTCTCCGGCCTTCCATCTCGCCCCCGCGGGCGCACCCGAAGCGCGCAAGACGAGGCGAGAATCCGGTTTGGCAGGATCGTCCGAAAGGATCAGGAAGCCATTGCGCTCCTCCCTCTTGGCACCCTCGGAAACCTCAGCCACCAGCAGGTCGGACGCCTCGCCACCGGATTTGATATCCACCGAACGCACCAAAACGCCCCCCTCCAAAGCGGGCGATTCCAGAATGGACGCACTCCCGACCGTGTAAGAGAGGGTGACTTTTTCCCCGTGCCGGTACAGCCCCTTGTACTGCGCCCACTCCTTGGGCAGCGGACCATAGGGGACTGTGGAGGCCCCAAACCCCGTGGGCAGCGGCCGCGGATCACTGAAACTCCCCGCCTTGCTCCACCCCGGTGAGGCGGAGGTGCGGAACAGCACCGTACCCACAGGGCCGGGGTTTCCTCCATGCGACCCGCTGAAGGCGACCCCTTTAAAATCCACAAAGCCGCCCGTCCAACCTCCTGTTACACGGAGCAAATCCGTGTCAAAAACGAGCGTCCCCTCCTTCTCTGCCCCCACCCGGATGGCGATCCCCTTGGGGGTGGAGCCCGGGTTTTCCCCCGGCATCTGCACTGTCAGATTCAGAAACGGCCCGTAGTCCATCTCCCATTTTTTAGGCGTCTCAGACTTCTTCACCGCGTCAGCGGAAAACAACGGGTTTGGCAACAACAGACTCGTTGCCAACAGAACAACCGGGGAGAAAAGACTGCGGAATTTCATGAGGTGCAAAACAACTGGGGAGGAAAACAACTGCGGAGACACGACCCGTTTTTCGGGCGTTTATTAGGTCGATAAAACCATGTTCAAGGGGCGAAATCCAGCGCCCCTCTCACGCGCGGGCGCGCGGGCGCGAGAAGCCGCCTCTTCCGGAGCGGTTCGCTTATGCTCAGAGCGATTCCCGGCCGAGTTTGCCATTAACAAGACGCATGAGCCGAAGGGGATTTTCATTCCTGAGCTCCTGCGGCAACGCCACCGCCGGGAAATTCTGGTAACAGACGGGCCGCACCCAGCGCCTAAGCGCCGCCGTCCCCACGCTGGTAAAACGGCTGTCGGAAGTTGCCGGGTAGGGCCCACCGTGTTGCATGGACGGACAAACCTCCACTCCCGTCGGGAAGCCGTTAAAGAGGACCCGCCCCGCCTTGCGTTCCAGGATCGCCACCAAGTCCCGGGCCTCCGCCAAGTCGGCCTCCGTCCCATGGATTGTCGCGGTCAGCTGCCCGTCCAAGCCCTCCGCCAGGTTGCGCAGGTCTTCCCTGTTTTTGGCCTCCACTAGAAGGCTCGCGGGGCCAAACAACTCCTCCTGAAGCAGGGGCTGGCTGGCAAATGCTTCGGAACCGACGCTCAAGACCACCGGCCGCCCTTGAGTGAGGGCGGCGTCCGCCTCCCGCTCCCCGCACGCGAGTCGGTGCACCCCCGGGAGAACCTCCACAGCGGCGACCGCCGCGGCAAAAGCCCCGCTAATCCCAGCATGCAGCATTGTCCCAGGCGCCGCTCCGTAAACGGCCTTCGCCAGCGTCTCGCGGAATACCTCCAGCGCCTCTCCGCCAACCGCGAAAGTCAGACCGGGCTTTGTGCAAAACTGGCCGACGCCCATGGTGAGCGAATTCTTGAGGCCCTCCGCGATCTGGGCGCCTCGTTCCAAAAGCGCCCCCGGCAGAATAAAGACCGGGTTAAGACTGCTCATTTCGGCGAAAACAGGAATGGGTTCCACCCTGGCGCCGGCGGCGTCCAACAACGCCCGCCCCCCGCGCTGAGAACCCGTGAAACCCACGGCGCGCGTTTGGGGATGCTGCACCAGAGCCTTTCCCAAAGAGTGGGTGCTGCCCTGCAAAAAAGAAAACACGCCCGCCGGCAAGCCTGCCGCAAGTACGGCGCGGTTCACCGCACCGGCCACCAGTTCGCCCGTACCGGGATGCGCCGGGTGGCCCTTCACCACCACCGGACACCCCACCGCCAGGGCGCTAACGGTGTCGCCCCCCGCCACGGAGAAGGCCAGGGGAAAATTGCTCGCACCAAACACTACCACGGGGCCCACCGGCACAAGAACGCTGCGCAAATCAGGCCGGGGCACCGGAGTGCGCTCCGGCAGCGCCGTGTCGATGCGGGCGTCGCACCAGGAACCCTCCCGGACGACGTCCGCGAACAATCGCAACTGCCCCACGGTGCGCCCGCGTTCGCCCGTGAGGCGGTCCAGCGGCAGCCCCGTTTCATGGTGAGCCCGCGAGAGAAGTGCGTCCCCCAGGGCAAGAATTTCAGTCGCGATGGCCTCCAAAAAGAGCGCGCGGGCCTCGGGCGTACTCTGCCGAAAAGCCGCGGCCGACTCCTCGGCGGCGTCAAGCGCCGCATCCACCTCCCGCTCCGAACACTCGTAAAACGCGGGTACGAGCACAGCCCCCGTCTGGGGGTCGACGGCCGAAAAAGTGAGCGGACTCGGAAGAGACGGCGCACCAGCGATGTAACTTTTCCCGTGCAGCGACATAAAAAGCCTCCGTTAAGCGATGAAATTGATCAGGGTCCCGAGCGAATCGATGGAAATGCGAATTTCATCTCCACCTTCCAGCGTGAATTCATTGGGCGGCACAAGACCCGTTCCGGTGAGCAGATAACAGCCGTAGGGAAACGTATTGTCGCGCCACAGCCAGGCTGCGAGCTCTTCGGGCGTGCGTTTCATTTGCGCCAAGGAGGTTTTGCCCTCAAAAACAGCGGCCCCGGCGCGCAGGATTTGGATGGCAATAGCGGTCTCCGGTCCCAGCGGTTCGCAAATCACCAGCGCCGGACCCAGGCCGCAACACTGGCTCCAAACCTTGGCCTGGGGCAAATAAAGGGGGTTTTCGCCCTCGATATCGCGCGAACTCAAGTCGTTGCCAATGGTGTAGCCGAAGATTTTACCCTGCACGTTCAGCGCCAACGCCAGCTCAGGCTCTGGCACGTTCCACTTGGAATCCGAGCGCAGGCTCAGCGTCGCCCCCGTTCCGAAAACGCGGTGCGGTGTTGCTTTGAAAAAAAGCTCGGGCCGGTCCGCATCGTACACGCGATCGTAAAAAGTGCCGCCGCCGGCATCCTGGGACTCCTCCATGCGGGCGTTGCGCGAGCGCAAATACGTCACCCCGGCCGCCCAAACTTCCTGGCTCTGGATCGGCGCCCCAAATGCGGAGGGTGCCTCGATGCGTTCCGCCGTATCCATCTGCTGAGCCAGCCAGCGCGCCGGTTCGTCCCTGGTGAAGAGCGTGTCCAGATGAGGCCCCGCCAAACGAAACCAAACATCATCCCGTTTCGCAACAAGACCGACAGAGGTGGAAAATACGGCAACAGGGGTCATAGCTGAAGAGTCTGGGACGGTTGCGCCGCAAAAGGCAACCTTCTGTCGCGCCCCACCCCCAAAGGGTTTGCCCAGAATTCAGAGGCCCAGACCGCCGCGACATCGCCGCAGGCGTGTCTATTCCGGCAGCGGTTTGCCGTGTGTTTCCGGGGCGAAAAAACACAGGACGATTCCCACCAGATAAATCAGAGTGATCACACCGCCCATCTGGGCGTACCCCCCGAAATGGGCGACAAGCTGGCCGCTGCCGAGGGCGCCAACAGCCGCAATCAAGCGGCCCGCGTTGTAACAAATCCCCTGCCCCGTGGCGCGCACCCGGGTGGGAAAAAGCTCGGGGAAATACAGCGGGAAAAACCCGTAGAACGAGGCCGTTGTAAAAGCAATACACCCCACTTTAAAGAGGAACAAATTCCCCCATTCAGCCGGGAAACGAAACGTCCAGACGCTGCATCCAAAAGCGAGCACACAAAGAAGCCCATACGCGAAGCGGCGGCGAATGGAGACTAGCAGGACAGGGCCAAGGAGCGCTCCGGCGGCGGCGGTCAACGTCGAAACCATCTGGACCGTGGCCTTGGCATCAGGGCGGGTGCCGCCTGTCATTTGATCCACCCAGAGCGGGATCCATTGGACGCTGCCCCAGGAACCAATCAAGGCGACGGCGGAGAGGGAGACGCCCATGACGGTGGCGAATAGCAAGGGTGGGCGCAACACGGTTGCCAGCTCCGAAGGTTCATTCTTCGCGCCGGCTGCGGCGGCGGCGGCCTTCCATTTTTCAGACTCCGGCACCCACAAACGGATCAACAGGGTCAAAACGGCCGGGGAAGCGCCGACCAGAAAGAGCCAGCGCCAGGAGTCGGGCGTGACGGGAAAAATGCGGGCTACTAATGCAACCAGAAACATTCCCAGATTCGAGGCCGCTCCGATGGCGGCGGCCAGCCATGGACGGGCTTTGTCAGGCCAGCATTCCATCACAAGGGCCACTCCCAGCGCCCACTCCCCACCCATTCCGAGGGCGGCAAGAAACCGGAGGGCCGCCAAGTGCGAAGGAGCCCCCGCAAAATAACCGGCTCCACTGAAAAGCGAATAGCACAGAATACTCCAAGCCATGGCTTTGACCCGTCCGATGCGGTCCCCAAGCCAGCCAAAAACTACGCCTCCAAGGGCCGCCCCCACAAGGAATGCCGCCGTAATGCGCCCCATCCAAAGTCCCACACCACCTTCGACGCCGCTCCCTAACATGTCCTGGAGCGCAGGACGGGCCACTACAGGAAAAAGGCCGAGTTCAAACCCGTCCAAGAGCCATCCCAGAAACGCAGCGACAAGCGTCATAGTAACGCCCTTTTGGACGGTTTGATTAGGAGAAGCGGAGGTAAGCATAGCAGGTTGGTTTTGGAGGGGAGAAAAGGCGAAGGCGGTAAAAATCGAGCCCTCACCAAAAGAACGAGTCGAAGCAGAGCCCAAAAACCAAGCCGTCAAAAGCTTGTAATGGCAGCCCAGCTATTTTTCCTGCGCGCGCGCACAGCCGTTACGGACCGGATGGCGTTCTGACAACGCGTTGCTTTCTGCCAAGATAGAGTCCTTGCTTATCCAAAGTCGCGGTCAAATGAGACCCCACGGCGCTGGAAAATTTAAGGCTTCCTCGTTTCCAGCAAACCCACTGCCTTCTGGATTTCGACCCTGAAACATGGCACGCCTTGCCAGCACGCTTGGAGAAAGCCTATACCAATTTGGTCACGGATTTTAGGGCAGATCTCCCGCCTCCTCTCTCTTTTATCGGATCTGCCTCTCCCGTTCCTCTCCACCACCCTGCTTTTTATGAAATCTTTCCGCCCAACCGGCACGGTCCTCGGCCTGCTTGGTCTCATCGCCATTCTCCCCGCACCCGCTGCAGACAATGCCAAGCGCGCCGCAGAGTCCTCTGCCCCCGTCTCCCCAACCGGCGCAGACCTCGTCTTTGAAAAATGGTCCGCTTCCCTCAACGTCCCAGACCCTGTGGCCTGTTCCGTCGACCCTAAAGGGCGCGTCTACGTCACCTCCACGGCCCGGCGCAAAGTTGCCGATCTAGACATCAGAGAATTCCCAAAGTGGGTTCCCGACGACGTTGGTTTTCGAAGCGTTGAAGACAAGGCCGCTTTCCTGCGGGATAAACTCGCTCCCGGCAATTTCCGCCAACCCCGCGGCAGCCTCAAGGATCAGAACGGCGATGGCTCCGTCGACTGGAAAGATCTAACCGCCATCTCGGAACGGATCTATCAACTCCGGGATACCGACGGCGACGGAATCCCAGACAAGATGACTGTCTTTGCCGAAGGGTTTAACTCCGAAGTCACCGGAATCGCAGCGGGAGTCCTTTACCACGACGGCTGGGTTTACGCGACCATCGCTCCCGACCTTTGGCGTTTTAAGGACACCGACGATGATGGCGTCGCGGATGTGCGGGAAATTCTTGTCCACGGGTTCGGCCTGCACATCGCCTACGCAGGACATGACATGCACGGCTTGGCGCTCGGACCGGACGGCCGTATCTACTGGAGTATCGGCGACAAAGGCGTGAATGTGACCTCCCGGGAAGGGCGCCATTTCTTTTACCCAAACGAAGGGTGCATCCTCCGCGTCGACCCGGATGGCTCCAATTTTGAAGTCTTCGCCCACGGTCTGCGCAACGTTCAGGAACCGGCGTTTGATGATTTTGGCGACCTCCTGGGCGTGGATAACGACGCCGATTTCAAGGGTGAAAAAGAACGCTTTGTCTACATCCCTGAAGCCAGCGATACCGGCTGGCGCTGCAACTACCAATACATGGCTGCCCGGACTCCCTGGATGCTGGAGCGCCTCTGGGAGCCGGACTTTCCGGGCCAGGCAGCCTACATTCTGCCTCCGATTGAAAACTCCACCGATGGCCCCGCCGGCTTCAAACACGATCCAGGAACGGCCCTCGGGCAGGCCCAGCGCGGCATGTTTTTCTTGAACGAATTCCCGACGGGCGTCATGCGCGGTTTTCGTGCGGAACATGCCGGCGCCTCCTTCAAACGCAGCCCCGTGGAAATTCTTCACAAAGGTCTCATGGGGGTCGGCATGAGCTGGCATCCGGACGGATCCTTGTTCATGACGGATTGGGCCAAGGGTTATCCCATCGACGGCCGAGGCAACGTCTTCCGAGCAGATTCCATCGCGGGTGCAAACTCAGCGATCCGCAAAGCCACCCACAAGATCCTAACCGGCGGCTTCGAACCACAAACGGTTTCCCAACTCGTCGCGTTGCTGGCCCACGTGGATCAACGCGTCCGAATGGGAGCCCAGTTTGAACTGGTCAAGCGCCGGGAAATCGTACCCCTTCTCTCCTCCGCATTTTCCAAATCGGCGGTCCTCTTAAGCCGGGCCCACGCAGTTTGGGGCTACGGCCAGCTACTGCGCACCCGGACCGCAAAAGCCGCAGATTTCCTCCCATTGCTGGCTGATGCAGAACCGGAGATCCGTGCGCAGGCTGCGCGTGTCCTTTCCGAGGCTGCTCTGACCCCAGACCAAACCCGGGCCCTCATTCCTCTTCTCTCCGACGCGGCTCCCCGCGTGAGAAACTTTGCCGCTATCGCTCTGGGCCGGCTCCGCATGCCTGAAGCAACGGAGGCTCTTTTCGCACTCGCCAAACGCGACTGGCAAGAGCCCGTGCTTAGGCACGCCTCCATCGCTGGACTTGCGGGTTGCGCCACACCCGAACAGCTCGCCGCTACAAAAAACGACCCCTCCCAGGCAGTGCGCCTCGCGAGCGTCGTGGCGCTCCGCCGACAGGCGTCCCCGCTCGTCGCAGAATTTCTGCACGATGCCGACCAGGCCGTTGTCACTGAGGCTGCACGCGCCATTCACGATGCCGAAGGCATTCCAGAGGCACTTCCCGAACTGGCGGCTCTTCTAACCCACCCCTCCCTTAGCGAACCTGCCATGTTCCGCGTCATCAACGCAGGGTTGCGGTTGGGCACAGCGAAACACGCGGCGGATATCCTCACCCTCGCCCTCAATCCAGCGGCCCCGCTGAAATTCAGAGCGGAGGCACTCGGCTGCCTGCTCGAATGGAAGGCCGCCCCCCGACTAGACCGCGTTGACGGTTATGCCCGGAAACTCCAGCCCGCTCCAATCGAAGAAATCCTCGCTCCGAAACTCAATACGTTGCTCGCCCTCGCAGAAACGGAACTCAGGCAGCCCGCTGTAGAAATCCTCATCGCATACTCGCTCAAAGCAGATCCCAGGCTGGTTGCCGCGATCATCTCGGACAGTGCGGCCCCCGAGATCATCCGCGCACAAGCGCTCCGGCTCATGGCCGGTGACCAACGCGAAACCCGCGAATGGACGACTGCCCTGGATGCGGCTCTGGCTGAAACCAGCCCAGTCATTTTGCAGCAGACGGCTTTGGAGTTCCTGCTGCCAGAGCAGTCGGCGCGTGCGGTCGCTCTTTGTGAAAGCATTCTAAAAAAAGGGACACTGCCCCAAAAGCAACACGCTATCACCCAACTCGCCCGGGCAGAAACGGCAGGCGCGGACGCCGTTTTGGCCGAGCGCGGCGAGGCGCTTTTGCGGAGCCATGAAGAGCCAGCCCTCCAGCTCGAAGTTGCCGAAGCCCTTACGGCTCGGGCCGCCGCGAACCCAGCTCTGGCCCAATTGGCACGCAGCTACGCGGACAGCGCGGCGGGAACGCAACATCTCGAACTGCTCGTGGGTGGCAACGCGGCACTTGGACTTGAACTCGTCCAGAACCATCTGGGAGCCAACTGTCTGGCATGCCACGCGACGGGGGAAACCGGGAGCGGCGTCGGCCCCAGCCTGCGCTCGATTGGCCTGCAAAAAGATCGCCCCTACCTGCTCGAGAGCCTCCTAGAACCTTCGGCAAAAATCGCTCCGGGTTATGGTGTCACCCTCGTGACGTTGCGCGATGGAACCCAGCTCAGCGGCGCCCCTTTGAGCGAAACCGCAGAAAGCTGTTCGATCCAACTTCCCGACGGCAGCCAGAAAACCATTTTGAAATCGAATATCGCCAGTCAAACGCCACCCGTATCAATCATGCCCCCGATGCTCGGGATTTTAAAACCCCGGGAAGTTCGCGACGCCGTGGCGTACCTCGCCGGGCTGAAATGGGCGCCAAAGCCAAAACCCATGGGGCCTTCCAGCAAGTAGGTTTCTTCGCCACAAAATCCAGGTGTTCAACCTGATAGCCACTTTTTGTTAGAGACGGAAGGTCTGGTTTTCTTGATGCAGAGGACGCCAAAAGCCAGAGACCGAAGCATTGTTTCTTGATACACTGGGTTGCCGACCTCGGGCTGCATGATAGCGCGGTCTGAGAAATTTATAGCCAGAAAACGCAATGGGGGGCCCGGAACACGGGCGCGTCTGCTTTCTTTTAAACCTCTCCCTCAAGGATGGTTGCAAATTCAAAACGAGCTCTTTTGGCCGGTGACGGCCAGAGCTCTTTAAAGATCTTTCTGGCATTTTTGAAAAAATCCCTAAGAAAGAGGCATCGAGAATCTGTGTCACCCACAGAGTTCACCGACCGAACCCCCCAGCAACCCTTCGGTTTTATGAGAAGCAATTCCCCGCTCTCCCGTGTCGCAGCTCTTGCCTTATTGGCTCTCTGCACAACAAGCCCTGGCCCGTCCGCACTGGCTCAGACTTCAGATCCTGTCTCCCTTGTCCTAATCGATGGGGACATGAGCACAAACTGGCCGGACAACGGTGTCGTAGCCTTCCGCCGTAAAAACACAAAGGGAGCCGTGACCGTTGGTTTCTCAATCGGTGGTACGGCTCTCCGCAACCTCGAATATGGCGTGGGCGCGGGGAATACGATCACAATTCCAGATGGCGCACGCGAAGCGTGGCTGGAGTTCTCACCCACCGATAAGCCTCTCACGCCTGCAGTTAAAACGATCACGGTCACTCTGACGTCGGGGTACTTATCAACAGCGAAAGTCGCAGGGGGCAGTTTGTCGGCTGCCCCGAGCGTCTCGCTTAATTTGAAGGCAGGATCGGCACTTCCCGGAAAAAAGGCGGCGGTACGCTTTTTAAACCAGGCTGCGTTCGGACCGGACGGTGACTTTAAAAATGTCTCTGAAGTGAGTGACTTGGGGTTTCAAGGTTGGATCGAGAAGCAGTTCAATCAGCCTGTAGGATTGCTCCAGCCCTATCTCCTCTCTCAGGGAACGGCGGTCACAAGCGCGATGAAGGCCACCGCCTGGTGGAATCAGGTAATGAACCGTTCGGGGACTGCGGACCCTCTCCGGCAACGCGTGGGTTTTGCCCTGAGCGAAATCTTTGTCATCTCCGACCAAGCAGCGACCCTCGGGAACCGTCCCGTGGCCATGGCCGGCTTCTACGACATGCTGCTGAAGGGGACTTTCGGCAACTTTCGCGATGTGTTGTATGCGGTGGGAACGCACCCCTGCATGGGTACCTATTTGAGCCATCTTCAGAACGCTAAGGGAAACGCGGCGGCAGGAACTTTTGCGGATGAAAATTTCGCCCGCGAAATCATGCAGCTTTTCTCGATCGGACTATGGCAACTCAACCAGGACGGCACCAAGGTGCTGGACGCCGGAGGGCAACCAATCCCCACGTACGACAACAAGACGGTCGCCAACATGGCCCGGGTGATGACCGGCTTCAGTTTCTCTGGCCCAAAGGCCGTGAGTTTCTACAACGCTCCGGAAAATTATCTGGACCCGATGCGGATGTGGGATGCCTATCACGATCTAGCTGCGAAAACGATCATCGCCGGACCTGGCAGCCTCGGAACGCAGCTCCCTGCGCGCACCGCGAGCAAACCGGATACAGGCGCCTCTGGAACCGCCGACTACAAGGCTGCCATAGACGCGCTCTTCCAACACCCGAACACGCCCCCGTTTTTCTCCAAACAGCTGATCCAGAAACTAGTCACGTCCAACCCCTCACCGCAGTACATCAAGAGGGTGGCGGATAAGTTTGCGGACAACGGGAGCAGGGCTCGAGGCGATCTCAAGGCCGTGATCAAGGCGGTGCTTTTGGACCCGGAAGCTCGGGATGTCAAGCTGACCGCCAGTCCGAGTTTTGGGAGGATCAAAGAACCGTACCTTCGTTCTGTAAACCTCGCGCACGCTTTGAACGCGACTTCCGCAGATCAAAATTATGCGCTTGGTAATCTGAGTCAAATCCATTTCCAGCAGCCGATGTCGGCTCCGAGCGTGTTTAACTTTTTCAAACCCGACTACTCCCCAGCGGGCGCCTTGTTCGACGCCGGTCTGGCAGCCCCAGAAGCACAAATCCTGAATGCCGTCACCGCGCTCTCCATCCCGAACTATTATCTCAATACGCTCCAAAACGGGTTTAACCGTTCCATCAGCAAAAATCCGGATGAAATGGTCTTGCCCCACCTCGATGCCGAACTCGCTCTGGCAGGCGACGTCCCCGCCCTCATGCAGCGCCTTGATTTGCTTTTGATGGGAGGATCGCTGCCCCTGATTCAGCACCAGCTAATTCGCGAGGCTGTCGAGGGCATTTCCACAACCGTGGCACAATGGCAGAGTGAACGTGTCCGCATGGCCATCTATCTAATCGCGAGTTCTCCTGATTTTGCCGTCCTCCGTTAACCCCTTACTCCCCCCCCACGATGCCCCAGGAAATTTCCCGCCGTCAATTTCTCGGCCAGGCGAACTGTGCTGCCATCAGTTCCCTTCCGATTTTAAGCACCGTTCTTAACCTCAATCTTGCTGGAAACGCCGCGGCTGCCACCGCCAATGGCTCTGACTACCGTGCCCTCGTGTGTTTGTTTATGGCCGGCGGCATGGACACGTTTAACGTATTGGTTCCCAGCGGTAGCGCGGAATACGCACAGTACGCGGCCGTGCGTGGAAAGGTCGCCCTTCCACAATCAAGCCTGCTGCCAATCACCCCGCAAGGCCTCTCCGGGATCCAGCTCGGACTCCATCCCGGCCTCCCCAATGTGCAGTCTCTTTTTGAAGCAGGAAACGCCGCGTTCCTCACAAACGTCGGCACCCTTGCAGAACCCATCACAAAGACACAATACAACAGCGTATCGAGACACTTACCCTTGGGTTTATACTCGCACGCTGACCAGCAGGAGCAGTGGCAGACTTCCACCACCAACGCGCGCTCCGCGAAAGGCTGGGCAGGAAAAGCAGCGGACCTCCTCGCCGGTTTGAATTCGAGCCATACGGTCTCGATGAATGTCTCTCTGTCCGGGCAAAATATCTGGCAATCAGGAGCCGGTTCTTTTGCCTATTCTGTGAACACAGGCGGCGCTGTTGCTCTCAATGGATACAACCACTCCAGCACTGGCACCAACCCGCTGGCGCTCCGGACAAAAGCCGTGGATTCTCAATTGGCGCTCAATTACCAGAATCTGCTCGCCCAATCGTTCAATTCGGGAAAGGCACGCGCCATGAACGCCTTCGCCCAGTACAACTCCGCGACGTCGCAACCCTTGTCCAACGAGGCGGCCTACCCAAACACAAACCTTGCCAGCCAATTAAAGCGCGTTGCAAAAACCATTGCCGGTCGTGATTCGCTGGGACATAAACGCCAAACCTTCTTCATCGAATACGGCGGCTGGGACCATCATGACAAACTCATTTCCAGTCAGGCGCGGATGCTCCCCGAAGTTGATGCCGCCATCAAAGCGTTCTTCGACAGCCTCGCCTCCTTGGGAATGCAGAATAACGTGACCCTCTTTACGGCGTCCGATTTCGCGCGAACCTTGAACACGGATTCCGAGGGCACGGATCACGCGTGGGGGGGCAATCATTTGGTCGTCGGAGGTGCCGTCAAAGGACGTAAAGTATACGGCTCTTTTCCCAGTCTCGCGCCCGACAATCCCTTGGATGTGGGCCGCGGCCGCCTGATCCCGCAAATCGCCGTGGACAGTTACTTCGCGGAGATGGCTCTGTGGCTGGGAGTCTCTCGCTCCGATTTGAAGTTGTTACTTCCCAATATTGGAAACTTCTACGCCTCAAACAACTCTAGCGCTCCGCTTGGATTCCTCATGTGAGCCGGTGGCGACCGCCTGCATGAAACAGTCTCTCAAGTTTGTTCTGGTGGGGCTCGGGATCCTCACACTCGGAGCCATTCTGTGGCTCATGAAGCCGATGGACGGGGCGTGGGATTCATCCCTTTTCTCGCCCCAATCTCCGGAGCAAGATCCAGCAACCAGCGCGTCTCTCGCACCGCTGGCCGATCCGAGCACCACGTCGAACACCACCACTGATTCAGACGAGGGAGCGGAAGAAGTGTCGCCTCTTGCCGCAGAGCTTAACTCGTCGCGTTTTCCACCTCAGCACGACGTGGACACCCTGCATGCACTCCTGCGCCAACACTTGCGCAGGCTTGGGCGCAGGGAAGGCCTGCCGATTGGAAATGACAGCGACCTTGCCGCCGTGCTCAAGGGGCAAAACCCAATGAAATACGCCGCCCTGCCCAAAAATCATCCCGTCTTCGGTTCCAACGGCCGTCTTCTCGACCGCTGGGGTACGCCTTATTTTGTTCACCCCGTGGCGGAAGCCGACTTTGAAATCCGCTCCGCCGGCCCCGACAGGAAGATGTTTACACCCGACGACCTCATCGCGGACCCCGCCGGAGAAAGCCTGCGTTAGAAGAAAAAACAGCGCAGCCAGAGCGCCTCTTGTTTCAAGAGGAAGAACGGCGTTTCCTCTAATTGACGTATGCAGCCTCGTTCGAAAACAGGAGAGCCTGAACGAGGGTTTCCCACGGTGAAAAGGTGACGCGTTTCACCAGCTTTCCCTCATTTACAATCGCCTGCTTCTTGTTGTTGCTATTCACTTCAGCTTTCAATTTCCCCTCGGCGCGCTTGGTGCCCTGTTTGTTGATCTGGGCCGTGGCATTTTTGACACCCGCCTGTAATTTGTTTTCTTTTAAAAGGAAATCGAGAGCCATTTTCTTTTCTGAGGGGGACGGATTGCGCTGCAGGACAATTTTGAAAATCGCGGCAATCCCAGCCTCGGTGTTCTGCTCCACCTTCACCGCTTTCACGACTTCTTTTCGCGAAACAATTTTCTGAACGATGGCTGCGACAAAAGGGCTGTTCATCAGAAAAAGCGCCTGTTGGGGAACAATCGTACTTGTGCGCTTCGTGTTGGGCTGCTCTGGGTTTGCCATGTCGAACTGCATCAGCAGGTCCGGAACCTTACTGCGATCGATGTAGCCGTACACGGCGCGTCTGAATGAATACGGCTCTTCTGTGAGGTTGACAGAAGGACCACCGATAGACGACCGATCAAGGGTTCCTGCCATCGAAAGCAAAGAATCGCGAAGACTCTCAAAGTCGAGTCTGCGGACATTGGCGTGCCACAGCAGATTGTTTGCAGGGTCAAGGGTTTCGTAGTTCACCGAGCGGCTGCGAAAGGAGGTGTTGCTGGACTGCTGGTAGGTGTTGGACAACATGATTGCCTTATGGAGCGCCTTCAAAGACCACGCCGGTTTGGAGGGCCCAAGATCTTCCGTAAACCAGTTGGCTAAAAAATCCAAAAGTTCAGGGTGACTCGGCTTTCCGGACTGGTTCCCTAAATCATCTGGCGTGCGCACCAAACCCTCTCCGAAATGATGCATCCAAACACGGTTAACAAGCACCCGAGCCGTTAGCGGATTCGATTTGCTTGCAATGGCTTGCGCCAATTCCATCCGCCCGCTTCCCTGTGTAAAAGGAGACGGTGTACCGTTCGCGCTTAAGACCTCCAAAAAACGGCGCGGAATGATGCGCGGCGCATCTCCCGGTTTAGGTGGATTACCCCTCACAAAAAGGGGCGAGTCTCTGGGTTTGGGCAGATCTTCTACAACCATCGCCCGCACGGGGCCTCCCCGGGAAGTGAGTTTGAGCTCGTTGATTTTGCCCAACCCAGCACGTGCCTCGAGTTGTGGACCAAAAACTATCCCCCATCTGCGTCCCTCTTCCCGGAGCTTGTCCATCGTCATCGCAGCTTCCGGGATCATTCCGAAGGGATAGGTCACAAGCTCCATGGAGGCGGCTTGCGGTGAATTGGTGGGGTCCTTGGATTTATTTCTCATCTCCGCGTATAAGCCCGCAACTCGTGGTTCAATTTGAGCCATCATTGCTCCAAAGAGAACAGAGACTTCATGCACATCGGAGGGCAGCCTGGGCTGTTTTTTGAGAAACTCTGTCACGGCTGAATTGTAGACCGGTCCCTTCGCTCTCCCCTCCAGTAATTCCTTAAGTCCCTTGTCGCGATCCCCTCCCATGGTAATCATTTTCACATAGAGGCCAGTGACAGGATGATTAGGGTTCAGTTTTATGGTGTCTGTGGCGAAGCGTGGTGGAAGCTTTTGCTTTTGTAAAATAGCGGTTCCTCTCTGCTTTTCTTCCGCGCTGGCATCCCGGCGGGAAAGATAGGCCGCTTCAAAAGCTGCGGCAGCGTTCTTCCGCAGCTTGTCGGAGACTTCGCGCTCCATATGATAGAATGCCTCCACCGCCTTGTTTTCTAGGTCTGCGAGTTTCAGATTGAATTCTTGGTAGCTCTTTGAATTTGGGTCGCCCCCCACAATCGGCCCCTCCTTGGGCTCGCTGATGGAATCAAACACTCCCCGCAGTGCGTAATAGTCGGCGGCCGTAATGGGATCAAACTTGTGGTCGTGGCAGCGAGCGCACGCAATGGTAAGCCCGAGAAAACCACGACCGACAGCATCGATGCGGTCGTTGAGCACGTCGTCGTTCTGCGTGAAGCGCTGACCGACGGTCAAGAAACCCAAAGCTGCGAGGTTTTTCTTATTTGATTGAGAAACTTTATCCGCCGCCAACTGATTGATGATGAATTGGTCGTAGGGCATGTCTGTGTTGAGGGAACGAATGACCCAGTCTCTATAAGAATATGCATAAGCGTATCTGAAATCCTGGAACCGCTCCGCCCCAACCAAACCCGTCGTGTCGGAGTAACGCGCCGTGTCCAACCAATGTCTCGCCCAACGTTCACCGTATGCGGGATCTGCTAACAACTGGTCAATCACACGTTCATAAGCCTGCCCAGGATTTGGGTCTCGCACGAAATCTTCGATCTGGGTGGGCGTGGGCGGCAGACCGATCAAATCAAAATAGGCGCGCCGCAAGAGCGCCTCCTTTTCCGCGGGCCCGGCAGGCAGCATTCCCTTGGCTTCAAGTTTAGCTAACACAAACTTGTCCACAGCATTATTGCACCAGGCTGCATTCTTTACGGCAGGCACAGCCGGCCGCCCCACCGGCTGGAAAGCCCAGTGAGATTTTTTGTCTTTGCCGATCATCTTTCCCGCTTCCCGGGGATCGGGCGCCCCCATCGCAATCCATTTTTTTAAATCTTCGATTTGATTCAGCCCAAGCTTTTTTTTGGGAGGCATCTGCAAATCGTCAGCCCACGTGACTGCCTTGATGATTAAACTTCCTCCCGCATTCCCCTTCTTAAAGGCGGCCCCAGATTCCCCTCCCTTAAGCAAGGAATCCCGTGAATCCATATTTAAGCCCCCTTTGACTTTTCCCTTTTCAGCCGAGTGACATTCTAGGCAACTATTTGTCAGAAGAGGGCGAATTTTGTTTTCAAAAAACTCTTTCTCCGACGGCGTCAGCGCTGGTGTCTGGGCGCCAAATGCAGACGAACAAACCAATAGACAAACAATGATTGTCGCCCTGAGAAGCCGATATGCTGGCAAAATCATGTAAAGGGAGCTGCAAGTTTATGGCCTGAACGGTTTAGGTAATTTTTGATCTATTGATTATAGACCCTATCAACATAATTTGCCCTTTGTTAATATGCACGGTTTTATTCGCCGGCGGCAACCCAACGGCATCGCCTCCAGCGTTTTGGCAGCTTGGGGCTCTCGCTTCTAGACGTTGCGGTTTGTACAAAGGAAGCTCGCTTCCATTAGGTTCATCCGAAGAATCCCCGCAGCACGGTATTCATCACAAACTTTGCCCTCCTCATGAAACGCTCCTTTTTACCCCTGCTTTCCCTCTTCGTGTTTTCCGCAGACTGGGCGGCCGCTGCCGAAGCGCCCCCTTCAAGGCCCAATATTCTCTGGCTAGTTTGCGAGGATTCCAGCGTCAACTGGTTCGGCTGTTACGGAAATCCGGAGGCAAAAACGCCCCACATTGATGCGCTTGCCAAACAGGGGTTTCGTTACACCCACGTCTATGCTTGCGCCCCCGTGTGTGCGCCCTCCCGCAGCACGTGGATCACCGGCATCAACGCCCTTTCCATGGGCACCCAGGCCATGCGCAGCCGCTACATGATCCCCCATGGAATCCTCAAATACTACCCTGACTATCTACGCGCCGCCGGGTACTACGCCGCCAACAGGCCAAAAACGGATTACAACATTGGCGGCCGTCCCGACTCCGAGTGCTGGGACAGCAACACCCAAGCCGCCTGGACCAAGCGCCAACCCGGCCAACCGTTCTTTCAAGTCCTGAACTTCAACGATTCGCACGAGAGTAAAGCCCACGGTGAGGTCACCAACACCCGGCACTCCCCCAGTGAAGTCACTTTGGCCAAATACCACCCGGATGAAACGCCGATCCGGATGAATTACGCAAAGTACCACGACGCCGTCGAAGCCATGGATGGCGAGGTTGGCAAGGCGCTCGCCGCCCTGGAACAAGCCGGACTCGCGGAAGATACCATAGTGATCTTCAACTCCGATCACGGCGGCGTTCTGCCCAGAAGCAAACGCTTCCTTTTTGACAGCGGCATCCACGTTCCGCTCATCGTGCGCATTCCGGAGAAATTCAAGCACCTCTGGCCCGACGCCCAACCCGGGGGCACGGTCGACAGGCTGGTCAGCTTTCTGGATCTTCCAAAAACCTGGCTCAGCATCGCCGGCGCTGAGGTTCCGGGGGCGATGCAAGGCCACGTCTTTTTCGGACCGAAGGCGGAACCGGAGCCTGAGTTTGCATTCAGTTTTCGGGAGCGGATGGACGAACGCTTCGACAGTCAGCGCTCCGTGCGCAACAAACGGTTCGTCTACATCAAAAATTACATGCCCTATGTCGCGTGGGGCCAGCATCTGGATTACCTGTGGAAAATGGTCGCTACCCAGACTTGGGAGGACGCCCACAAGAAACACCGGACCACCGCAGTGACCGGAGAGTTTTTCAATACCAAACCGCTTGAAGAACTCTACGACATGGAGCTGGATCCGGACAACGTCGTGAACCTCGCAGGAATGCCGGAACACAAGAAGATGCTGGAAACGATGCGGGCCGCGCTGCGCTCCTGGCAGCTCGAAATTCACGATACGGGGCTGCTTCCGGAAGGCGAGCGTGAGCGCCGGGCGGCGGCGCTCAAGACCACCGTTTACGAAATGGTCCGAGATCCAAAGCAGTACGATCTGGCCTCCTATCTTGAGGCGGCGGACGTCGCGCTCGCAGGTCAGCCCGCCAAAAAAAACCGGCTGTTGGGCCTTGTGAAGAGCCCTGATTCTGGTCTCCGTTATTGGGGCACCGTGGGCCTTTGTTTACTGGGCAAACTGGACGCGACCAGTCTCGATATGATGGAAGGCAGCCTGCACGATGAATGCAGCGAGGTGAGAGTCATGGCGGCCTGGACATTGGCCAAGGCGGGACGTGCGCTCAAAGCGCAGGAAATGCTCCTGAGTGTTTTGGACAAGCACCTGCCAGCAACGCTTCTTGCATTAAACGTGCTGGATTGGGCACAACTGGAACTCGCCCCTTACCTGGGCACTCTCGATACCCTCAGCAAGAAAACGCAAATGCCCAATCCCTATGAACAGCGTATGCTCGAGTACCTGCTCGAGTCCCGCGGACTGAAGAACTCTGCCAATTCGGGTTCGAGAAAAAACGAGGACTTTTAAGGGCTCTGGTTGTGGACGGCATCCAACGGAATGCGCCTCGGGGCGGTTTTCTTGCTCCGTGTTTTCAAAGCACCGGGAACCCGTTTCGCACCGTGACCAAGAGTGCGTGCGGCACTGCGCTACGGTTGGCCTACGGCCACGCCGAAGTAACACGCCGAAGTAACACGCGGGCTTTGCCCTGGAGGGCTTCACTCAGGCGGGCTTCGCCCTGGCAGGGTGAATTCTTTGCCGCCCCGGTTCAGCCGACTTCGACAGAATACCGCTTACTGAGGTGCTTAAGGTAACGCTGGGGAAGGTTGAAATCAAACCCCCACCCATCCACAACCGCCAAATAGGAGCAAACCTCCACCGGTTGAGGCCCTGCATGGTCTATGATCCGCCAGCGAACCCGCGTGCCCTGCGGGGCCTCGAACTGAATATGCAGTCTGGCGGAACTCTCGTTGAAACCGGTGTGGAAATCGGTCCGGTGTGGCCCCTCAGGAAAGGGCCGTGGATTCCTAAACGCAAAGAGGGAGTCGTGTTGAAGAACGCGATCCCTTGCCAGCGGCCAGATCGATTTGCTCAGGAAACGCTGGTCGGTAAAACGCCCGGATGGGGCGCCTTTGGAAAGGTACTCCTCCACCAACGCGCGCATGGGAGGCAGACTCCCTCGGCTGCACGCCCACAAGCCGGCCAGAATCAACTCTGTATGGGCACCTGCATCGCGCATGATGTGGAAAGGTTTGCCACTTTGAAGCCATTCCTCCACCGCTCCGGCTTCACGCTCTGAAATGACGGAGTCTGCATCACGAAACAAAATCCGGTCCAACGTGGGGTCCTCGCTGGCGGAAAACCGCCACATGGTCCCTGGCCAATGGCGCATCTCTGCATCGACCTCGATGAGGCGGGCCCCGGCTTCCAGGAGCCGTCTTTTCACCTCCGCCGGCACCGAATCGTCCACAAAGAACCGGCAATGCCAGCCCGGATAGATGCGCCAGACTTCCTGCGCATTCAGAATGGCGCTCTCGCAGTACTTTGAATCTCCACCGAACAAACTAAAGCAAATGGCGTTCCGGTCACATTCCGGGAGAAAAGGAAGCGGTTCAGCGGGTTCGAATCCTGCGAACCCGTCTGCTCCCACGCCATTCTGCGCAAAAGGCCGGTCTCTGAGTGCAAGGGCGGCGTGGCCATAACGCTGAACGCTGGCCCAGTCCTCCAACATTCCCGATGCATGGGACAGCGCATCAAGCGTGTGCAGATTGTCCGGATCCAGCGTCCAGGCCGCCAGACCCGCTGTAACCGCGAGTTTCCACTGTTTTAAAAACACACAACATCCGGCAATTCCCGACCAAAGATAAGGACTGGTTGCGTGTTTTTGAGTAAGGCTGAGCCCCAGTTTCAAGGCCCTCTCAAACTGACCAGAACCATACTGGTCGATAAAATCAGCCATACCGGGCGTGTCAGCGGGCGAGGCCCTGTTTTGCAGGTCGCTCATGCAGCTGAATCTTCTCGGGTTAAGCGGTTCGTCACAGGGAGGTGGATTGGATGCTCCTTCACCGTTGAAAGGAATAGTTACAAGAGATTCTACGCACACCTGCCAATGGGAGCATCGCTCTCGTCAGATTGCTTACAGACGTGGAGCTCTTAGCGCTACTGAAATCGAATACCTCCTCCTAAGCGAAAAAAACTTTCTCTCTAATAGCGAACTCAATTCATACCCACCGCCGAATCACACCCCAGCCTGCGGTGCCGCTAAAATGGCTTCTCTCACCCACTTTTACAATTCTCCCTTGGCTTTCCTTACGGCAATCTAAGGCTGAGTCTGCCCAAAGCTCAGCATCTGACTGGAATCTGCTCGCAGCCTGTGTTTGGATGAGTGCCGCTTCGTATGGAGGCTTTTAAGAAGCCGAGCAAAAACGAGGCCCTCCTTTTTATGCTCAACAGCCACAAGCTTGTCATCGAAAACTTCGCCGCCAGCCTCGAAGCCCGTTACTTCCAAAATTTCGGCACCCTCAGACCCGACTTTGGAAGCACCCTCCGATGGGCCGCCCATTTGGCACTCGAGAACATCGGCAATTCGGACATGCTCTACCACAATGTCGAGCACACGATGCTTGTGACGAGCGCTGGCCAGGACATTCTAACCGGCAAACATCTGATCGACGGCAGCGTCACCTCTGAGGATTGGCTCAGCTTCATGCTCGCCCTGCTATTCCACGACATCGGGTACGTCCGCGGCGTCTGCAAAGCCGACGCAGATCCCCTCTATGCAACCGGCGTCGGCAGTGAAACGACCTCTCTCTCGGAGGGCGCCACGGACGCCGCACTGACGCCTTACCATGTCAGCCGAGGGCAGATTTTCATCCGGGAGCGGTTCAGCAAGAGTCCGCTTCTGGGAGCACACGTCGACCAGATCTGCGCCTGCATCGAAATGACACGTTTCCCCCCGCCCAAGAGTCCCGAATATCAGGAAACCGACAGCTACGCAGGCCTGGCAAGGGCTGCGGACTTTATCGGGCAGCTTGGAGATCCGAGCTATCCCCGAAAAATCCCGGCGCTATTTTACGAATTCGAACAACTTGGGACCAACCAGGCGCTGGGCTACAAGCACCCCAACGACATGAGAAAAGGGTACGCCTCGTTTTTCTGGAATGTCGTCCGGCCTTACCTGACAGATGGGCTCAAGTATTTGAGGGTGACCGAAAGTGGGAAACAGTGGATCGCCAACCTGCAGTCCCACGTCTTCGCTGTGGAGCACAACTCCATGGAGTAAAAAGAGCCTGGGAAAGGGGTGCCGTCGAAAAAGAGCGGCGCCCAAAAAAGGGAACCGCTCTCCACGCGAAGCCAACCTTCGCGTGGATGCCCAGCGCCGTGCGGACTAGCCGTGCGCTGTGCGAACTAGAACTGCAGGCCGATCGATGCGCTGCTGTAGACGGAATTGACGCCGCTCTTCACCTGGTCGTCCACGTTGAGACGGAAGCGAATTCGGTCGGTGAGTGCAAACTCGGCACCCAAACCGAACCGGATAGCGTCCTTGCCCGCCTTGGAACTTTGAAACCGGGAGGTTTCCGCGCCGGCGCCTGTGAGCGCGATATCCACATCATTCCGGCCGGAGTCGAAGCTATGAACCCAGTCGAGTGATGCCGTCAGGCGGGTTGCGATGGTTCCAAGCGTCGTCAGTTTGGCCGCCTGAACACCGGTCCGGAGTGCGGTAGCGGTGGTCGAGGCTCCTTTGACCGCCGCCTCAAGCCCGTTCAGGGAGGATTCCGTGATTGCGTCCTGCTCGACCGAAGCGTGGATCACGTGGACCGAAGGCGTGATCATGAGGGAATCGCCGTCTGTGCGGAACGGTACGGCGAATCCCGCCTGGCCTGTCCACTCCGATCCCTGGGATTTGCCCGAGGTTGCGCCTCCGCCCGCAACATCAACGCTGCGCTTTAGCGTGCTGTCAGCCTGCCCGTAGACGAACGAAGCGTCGAGGACGAGCCGGCCGGCGGGGAAGCTTCCATAGACGCCGGTGTGCCAACTGTCGGCGGTGACGCTACCCTTGCCATCTTGAAAAGTGGCAGAAGAGTGCCCCACCGCGCCTGTGAGCCCGATCGTGAAATCACCAATCTTGCTTTCAACGCCGGAAACATCTCCGTAATTGCTGGACGAGTAGCCTGCGGCTCCAAAGCCGGAATCCGAATTCCGCTTGCCCCATCCGCCGTAAGCGGTAGTCCAGGCGCGGGCGCGTTCAACCGCTGAGGCCGCGGGCGCGGACTGCGGCTGAGGCGGAGCAACCCTGACTCCCAAGGAGAGGCCGGGCTCGCCAACGGCATCCAGAGCGAGCATGTCGAGGTGGTTACTGAGGCCGGCCTGAACGTCGTGCAGACGATCAATCCCGATGTTGCCCAACTCAGCATAGACGGCCGGATTCAGAGCGGCGAGTGTCGAAGCCACCGTGGCCTTGTTGGCGCTCGCCAAAGCCGAGGTGTTATCCATCAATGCGCCCAAACTTCCCGCTCCGATCGTGCTGGAATTGATCCCAGCGCTGAAGGCCCGATCCACCAATGAACCAACCGCAGCCAGGTTGCCGGAGGCACCAATCCTTGAGAACCCACTAGTCAATCCACTATTGGGAAGCACGAGCAAACCATCAACCAGCGAGAAGCCAAAGCCGGCAGGTGCGATCAAGGTGCTGAAACCAGTTCCTCCCACGAGCTTCGCAACCGTCGCGGCGCTGCCGGAGCTGATGAATATCGGGTTGAATTGATCTACGCCCGGGCGGAAACGGGAAGCCCCTGTGCCTAGGTTTAGACTTAACGTGCCTCCATTGATAGTCACAGCCCCTCCGGTGACAACTACCTGATCCTGCTGGTCGCCGATGGGTGCGGTGCGGTCAAACTCGATGGAAAGCGTGGCACCATTTAGCGCTAGGTTACCCACGATCGTCATGACCCCTGGCGAATTGCCGGGGGCGAAGTTGGATCCCGTGCCCAGCCTGACATTCCCTTCGATGGTTCCACGGCCACTCAGCTTTCCTCTGGCGAGCACCAAACCTTCTCCCCCGACCTTGAGCACGCTGCCCGTTGAGCCAGCCCCACCCACCGTCAACTCCACACTCTTGGTCGGAGCGAAACCTTGGGTGAATTGCACCGTATTGTTATTCCCGCTGATACTGAGAGCCGTCGTGCTGGGCGCAGCGTCGGTGCCAGTCAAGACCAGGACTTGGTTGGAGCCGCTTACTTTAACTGCTTCTACGTAAACAACTGGGACAGTCAAGGTGACTGGAGTTGACGAAGTGCCTGACAAACTCAATTCCGGGAGGACCGCCGCACTACTTCCGATCGCCGTAAGCGCAATCACCTTGGGCGTTACATTCATGGTTCCTCCGCTCACATTTACGGCCGATGCAGTGAGCGTGCCGGTCTCACCCACCACTCCAAGCATTCCGCCCGTTGCGGTGAATGATCCCGCTAGAAGCTGGCTGTTGCCACCCAAATCGATAATCCCAGAAGCCAAAGTCAGGTTGCCACCAAACTGGTTTGCGTCGCCCAGGAGAAGCCGGCCGCCGCTTACCGTCACATCCCCATTCAAACGCGCGCCTGCATTAAGGCTCAACGTGCCACCTGTCACGCTGGTCGTCCCGAGGTAGATCCCACCCAAGGTCAGAGTCCCGGTGCCGCTCTTGGTAAAGCTTGAGGAAGCTCCGCCAGAGAGCGATGCGATGGACCCCGCACCAGAAATGGTCAGCCCGCCTGTGTGGGTCAGCGTGCCAGTACTGGTGATCGTGTTGATGCTGCTGCCGGCCGCAAGCCCTAGCAAGCCGCTATTGATGACGACGTCTAAGGTAGCCGCGTTGGCAAACCGCGCCCCGCCCGCTTCGATCTTCAGGGTAGATCCCACTGCAATCGAACCGGTCACATCAAGAAGCCCGGCCTTCACCGTCGTTGATCCCGTGTAGGTATTCGCGCCGGCGAGAATGAGGGTCGTCCCGCCATTCTTCACAAGCGATGCGGCCCCTGAAATAACTCCTGTACTGTTCCCTGCGGAAACAAACAGCGTGCCTGTGCTGGCCTGATTGATAGAACCGCCATTGAGGTTGGTGATCGTCGTATCACCACTGAGCGTCGTGACGCCAGTGCCGTTGAAGGTCGTCAGAATCAGAGTGCCGCTCCCGCCGTTGATGCGGGAGAGGGTTCCGGATCCAGTATAACTGTCTACAGCCAGATTGCTTGCGAAGCCAGTGAAGCCAGCGCCTGTGAGGGTGGCCACGGAGACCGTTCCCGTGGCGACCGTGAAATTCACGGACCCACCATTGGCCAAACGGCCGATCGCTGCGCTTGCGTAAGCAAGGTTCGCAAAACTGTCTGCTGCGACTGTCAGATCGCTTCCTGCGGCAAGACTGCCGCTAACAATCAGCGTGCCGGCCTTCACCGATGTTCCTCCCGAATAGGTATTTCCGCCAGACAGTATCGTGGTCCCCGCGCCATCCTTTACCAGCGAACCTTCACCGGAGATGACTTGGGTCAAATCCAAATCATTGCTGCGGTTTGATTGGAGCGTGGCTCCGGAAGCCACGCTGAAGGAAGCCGCATTCGAAAGGGAACCGACTGTTCCACCCGCGCCAATCGACAGCGTCCCTGAATTAACGGTGACCGGACCTGTTAAGCTGTTTTCGGCGGAAAGCGTCGTATTACCCGTCGAGGTGAGAGCTCCAGTCCCTGCAAGTTTGGCGGATACTTTGGCGCCATCGAGCGTGAAACTCGTACCCTCCAGCGTCCCGCTGCGGACCGTGGCGTCCGTGACAGCAATCGCCGACACGAGCTGATGCGTTTCACCCAAATCGAGCACTGTGTTGGCACCGCTGACCGTGAGACTGCCTGTGGCAAGCGAGCCGGACGCACCCAGAATCAGAGAGCCTCCCGTGACGATGGTTGCTGCGGTTGAGGTGTTGTTTCCGTTGACGGTCAGTGTGCCGGCACCGGATTTGGTGAAGTCAAAGTCGCCGCTAACGGTACCGGTTAGTGTGAGGGCGTTCCCCACGACATTGATGCCGCTGACGGTGCCGAGTGATACCAAACCGGAAATGGTCAGACTATTCGTCCCCAGATAGTTCAACGTTCCATTGAGCCCAAGGTTATTCGACAGACTTAATCCAGACTCCACGGCGTCTAGAGTCGCACCATCAGCCACATTGAGAGTTCCCGCGCCAAGGGCTAGATTGTGTCCAATAGAGAGTGTGCCTTCGTTCAAACTCGTGCCACCCGTATACGTGCTTGCTCCGCTCAAAATCAGCGTTTCAGGGCTGGTTTTCACAAGGCTGCCCGGTGTGCTTCCGTCCTTGATGGCGCCAGTAAAGGTCCCGCCCTGCACTGTTAGTGCCGTCGTGTCTAGATTCACCGTCCCGGAACCCAGCAAAGTCATGAGCGCCACCTCTGTGTTGAACAGGTTGACCACGCCATCTGCCGTCAAAAGGGTTGCGGGCGAAAGAGCCGAACCCGCTTGCGAATTCAACGTCGCTCCAGCGCTCACTCCCACCACGAAGCCCGAGAGCGTGCCCCCAGAGGCCAGTGTCAGCGACCCTTCCACGACGGAAGTAGCGCCGGTGTAGCCGTTGAGACCACTCAGAGTCAATTCTCCGACACCCGTTTTCACCAAGCTGCTTCCGATAGCGCCTCCTTCATTGATTGAACCACCAAAGGTTCCGCCCTGGACCGTCAACTCTGTCGAATTCAGAGTTACCGTCCCGGAGCCTGACAGTGCGGCGAGCGCGACCACCGGATTGGACAGGTTGACCACACCGTCCGCTGTCAAAACGGTCGCGAGCGAGAGCTGCGAGTCGACTTCTGAGTTCAGCGTGGCTCCAGCAGACACGTTGACGGCGGTGCTCGTGAGAGTGCCTCCACTGCCGAGGGTCAGCGTTCCTTCCTGTACCGATGTCTGTCCCGTGTAGCCGTTCAGGCCGCTCAAAGTCAGCAGACCCGTACTTGTCTTCACCAGGCTGCCGGCTGTGCTTCCGTCATTGACGGCGCCGCTGAAGTTCCCGTTCTGGACTGTCAATACAGTCGAAGTCAGATTTACGGTCCCGGAACCCAGCAACGTCTCAAGAATCACTCCTGAGCTAGACAAGTTCACCACCCCGTCGGCAGTCAAAACTGTTGCAATCGAGAGAGGCGAATTACCCGATGCGTTCAAAATGGCACCGGC
The DNA here is from genome assembly GCA_947479475.1 of Chthoniobacteraceae bacterium. Lineage (GTDB taxonomy): Bacteria > Verrucomicrobiota > Verrucomicrobiia > Chthoniobacterales > Chthoniobacteraceae > Chth-196. The sequence goes on along the minus strand of CANJZW010000001.1, from coordinate 20,129 downwards.
ATTCACTCCCACCACCGCGCTGGCAAGCGAGCCACCTGACGCAAGTGTCAATGTCCCAGCTTCTACGGTTGTCGAACCGGAAAACGTGTTTGCTCCGCTCAAGGTCAGCGTCGCGCTCGAGTCCTTTATCAGCGCTCCGTCTCCGTTTATCGTGCCAGCGCTATCCCCGGCACTTACCGTGAGCGTCGTTGCTACACTCAGGTTGAGCGTACCACCGTTGAGAGTCGCGACACTCCCGCTCGGTCCGTTCAAATTCAACGTTCCATCGGACACCGTTGTCACTGTCGCTATTCCACCCACCGTGTTTACGCCACCGCTCAAGGTCAGGATGCTCGCCGCATCCGTGATTCCGGTCATCCCGCCACTCACAGAAACCGCACGCAATGATCCAGCGTTCACCTCGCCGCCGCTAATGTCAGACGTCAGCAGACCCGCCACATTCACTGTCCCTTCGATGATCCCGCCTGCCGTGATCGTCGCGTCGTTTGTGAAGCGCGTGTTACCTGCTCCGCTCAACCCAGCCAACGTAATAGTCCCGCTGCTGGAAGTGAAGCTAACGCTGTCCACACTCGTATTCGCGTTGATTACCGCGCCCAGGCTTAGGTCCGTGCCGCTTATTGTCGCAAACCCACTCGCGTCCACAGTCAACGTCGCGGCGCTGTTGTAATCTACCGCATTCAACGTCGCGCCGTTCACTCCAATGGAAACGGTACTTCCAAGCGCTCCGGCGATGGTGATCAATGTCCCGGCGTTCACCGTTGTCGTACCCGTGAACGTGTTTGGTCCCGAAAGGGTCAGCGTCCCTGCACCCACTTTTACCAGCGAAAGGCTGCCTGCAGAATTGGTCGCGTCCTCGGTCAAAGTACCGCTAAATTCCGTCGACGTATTAAGCGCGCCCACTTTCAAAATAGTCGGAGAGGCCACCACATTTGCGACGGTACCGGACCCAGTTAAACTACCAAGGGTGAACGTACCACCCCCAAGCACAAACGAACCCGCATCGCCAGCGATAGTGCCTAAAGTATAAGTGCCGGCTCCAAGGACCATGGCACTGTCAGCTGAAACACTGACTGCTCCAATGGAACCGCCGTTCGTCATCAACCAAGCGCCGCTGCTGCCGCTAATGACGAGCGATGCTGCTGCATTTGTTTCTGTTTTGAACCCGACAGCTGAACCCTCAACAGAGCCGTAGGTTCCAGTGAAGCCTGAAAGCGTTCCACCCAGCGTCTGGGAACTGTCAGCGAAGACGAGGGTTCCTGCCCCGGAAAGAAGACCGGAGAAGGTTGAACCGGCTCCACGGATCACCAAGGATCCCGAGTTGGTGACGTTTCCATTGGAGAACAGATAACCCTCTGCCACGGCCCCAGAATTCAGAGTGAGCGAACCTCCCGTTAGGTTGCCAACATAGTTGCCGATGCTATTGAGTGTCAGCGCCCCTGCGCCTAGACCCGCTGATAAAGACGCGGATCCGTTGACGCTCACATTGGCGCCTGAGACGGAAGAGAGGTGCGCATCGCCACCAAAATTGACTGTCCCTTCTGCCAGAGCGCTTGTGACCGTCCCAGTCCCGGCAAACACTGTAGCTCCTGCGCCGCTGATGGAACCGATGGTCGCAACGGATGCAAGGAAGTTTGCCGAGGCTCCACTCAAGACGATAAGGGTTCCCGTCGAAAGAAGAGAACCCGTAGGGGCTACATTCAAGGACCCACCACTCACAGTGGTACTCCCTGTGTAGGTATTGGCTCCGCTCAAGGTCAGCGTCGCGCTCGTGTCCTTTATCAGCGCTCCGGCTCCATTTATCGTGCCAGCGCTATCCCCGGCGCTTACCGTCAGCGTTGTTGCTCCACTCAGGTTGAGCGAACCGCCGTTGAGAGTCGCGACACTCCCGCTCGGTCCGTTCAAGTTCAACGTTCCGCCGGACACTGTGGACATAACTGCCGGTCCGCTTGCGACTCCAATCACACCCCCGCTGATTATTCCCGTGGCTGCCAGGGAACCGACAGAAACCGTTCCCCCGGAAATATCCACCGCGGTCAGGAGACCAAAAACAGAAACACTCCCTGAGGACAGTGTCCCGGCAATATTTGCCGCGCTATTGAAGAGGGTCGCACCAGATCCGGCGAGACTCGATAGAGTGATTGTCCCCGTGTTGGCCAAAAAGTTCACGGATCCTGCAGAGGTGGCGTTGTTTGTCACGGTACCGGCCAAAGTCAGATCCGCATTGAGGACGTTTACAATGCCGTCATTGCTGACACTGAGTGTCGCAGAGGTATTATAGCTCCCTACATTGAGCGTGCCGCCGCTAACCGCTAAGACGGTAGTGCCGCTTAGTGTGCCAGCGTTCACCGTACCGGCCAAAACCGTTGTGTCTCCGGTGTAAGAAGTTGTCGCTGTTTCTAAGGAAAGCAGTCCGGCGCCGTCTTTGGTGAGGCTTCCAGTGCCATTCAAAGTCCCAGCCACAGTCAGAGCCGTAGCCCCATCCACAGTCCACGTCTGGGCCCCGCCCAGCGTCACAGTCAGCGCAGAGTCCAAGCGCAGGCTGCCCGCCGTGGTCTGAATTCCAGCGGTGCCAAGCTGCAGAATCGAAGTGCCATCCAGCGAGCCAGTCAGAATCACCGTCGTGCCGGCTGTTCCATTCAAATTGAATGTTGCAAGGCCGTCCACGGACCGGGAACCGTCGATCAGCACAGAATAATCGCTCGTAAACAGATTGAACTTTGCAGTGTCCGAGCTTCCGGGCATTCCGCCAGAGGACCAAGTGCCCCCCACTTGGGTGGAGAATGTTCCAGAACTTAAGGTCGGGTTCCAATCGATCACAGCCGCCAGCGCCAGAGGCCCCTGAAGGAAGATCACCGAGGCTGTCAGCAGAGACATCGCGCGGATCACAGGACTATAATGAGGCAGAGCAGTCTGAATCTCCAAAGACTCTGCGGGCTTCACTTTTCGGAACAACGACTGAATGGAGAACTTCATAAAAATACTTTAATGCATGCCGCGCAACAGCCGCTGAAGCGCTAAAGGGTCAGCGCCTGCCTACAGAGGGAAGCTTGCAGCCTATCGATACTACAGACTTAGACAGAAGCAGGTATTGTGCCGCACTTGCCCAATTTTGCGGATCTCAAGCTCAACACCGACGCTCATGCCAAAAAACATGCATCGCAAGGCCGCCGCCTGCTATTTGGAGTCCATCTTCCAAATCCCCTTCCAATTTTCAGGGGGAGCGGCCGCGAGACTTTCGCAGCGCCTGCTTAAAACCCGGCTGGGCCCGTCTCCAGATATGGCAATGATGGCGTCAAACTGCCGCTTCGCCTCCACAAACTGGGCCGATGCGTACAACACGTACGCCCTTTCGTAAGACTCGCATAGTTGGACATATTCAGGCGGTGTTCCCGGGTTTTCACATTCCACCAACTCCACAGTCTCCGTTTTGCCCTTGACCGTCACCCTGTCAATGAGTCGGTGCAGGGGTGGAGTCTGTAGCCGCATAAAGACCTCGCGGGACACCAGCAGGTGGACCCCGTAGTATTTCGTCAGTCCTTCAATGCGGGAGGCGGAGTTGACCACATCCCCCACCAGCCCGTAATCTAGCCGCAAGGCGGAGCCCTTATTGCCGACAAGGACACGCCCGCCGTGCAAAGCCACTCCGTAACCAAAGAGATTGGCGATGTTTTCAGGCAAGCTTTTGTGAAACGCCTCCATGCCCGCGATCAGCGCCAGCGCGGCGCGCAGAGAACGGTCCGCGGCATCCGTCTGAACTTGGGGCGCCCCCCAATAGCTCAGGAACTGTTCCCCCAGGAAGTGCTCAATGTTTCCCCGCTCCTTCATAATGGCATTGGTCTGGAGCTCGAAAACTTTGTTGAGCAGTTCAAAAAACGCTTGAGGTTCGAGCAATTCGTCCAGCTGGGTGAAGTTGCGCAGGTCGGTGAGCAGCAGCGTCACATCGGCATGTTTGGGCTTCATAGAGCCCGGGTCGTTCAGAACGGAGGCCAACACGGTCGGGGAAAAATAAAGTCCCATGGTTGCGCGCAATTTCATGCGGCTAAGCCGTTCCTCAAAAAAATCGTAAAACAGAATGAGCACGCCACTGAACACCAGCGCGAAAAGAGGGCCTGCCACAGGAACCAGCCAGCCTAGGCGGTCATAGAACCACTGAGCTAGAACCCAGTACGCGGCCGTGCTCATGAACAATGTCGCAAGACGCTCAAAGGGATGAAAGTTATGGAACGAGAGCGCGCCCGCGAGGAGTCCGGAGAGCAGGACGATGGCAAGCCGCACAAGCGGGGGCGCCTCAGTCAGGAACTCCCGGTTGAGCGCCGCGGCCATGACGCTCAGATGCAGTTCTGAGCCGCTCATTTTTTTCTCCGCAAAAGGCGTGTCGTGTTCGTCGTTAAAAAGGGCCGCCGTGGGACCAATTAACACAAGCTTGCCACGGAAAAACGCGCCGTCCCCGTATTTCTTATGCCACAAATCCGGATTTAACACGTCGCCGATGTTATGCACCTTGTACCCCTCGCCCGGCGCACTCCCATACCTGAAGCGTGTGGTCCCAAACGTCTCAGGCACGAGATCAGGACGCCCAAACTTCCGCAGCGCCCGGGCCGCCAAAGATTCCATCACAGCCCCCCCTTGCACCAGGTAACTCGAGCGGCCGCCCGATTGACGGAAGTGCACGCGCCGCACCACTCCGTCAGCATCCAGCGGCACGTGCATATAGCCCACCCGGTCGTCCTTCAAGAGGGCCGCCATATCAGCGGCAGGCAGGACACCGGCGTGAGGAGTGATTAGTTGCAGGAATTCTCCGCGCTCTGTTTCCTCGGGACTCAGCGTGCACCCGATGACAACCTTGCTCCGGTGTTTTTCAATCGCCTCCCTGAGCCTCGCGTCTCCTTTGTTTTGCGAACTGAAAACAAGGTCAAAGGCGATCACCTTCGCCCCGGCTCCGGCCAGTTTTTCGAGTAACTCCGCCCAAACGACGCGAGACCAGGGGAAATCCTTCTGTAACTCTCTTAAAACGGGCGCCTCTTGGAGCATTTCCCCGCTGAAGTCGGAGTCCGCGTATTTTTCGCGGTCAATCCCCACCAGCACCAAGTCGGAAGACACGGGGGTTTGCCTTCCAACGCGGGCCCGAAGATCCTCCGTGTACGTCTCCAGTTGTTCCAGTGGAGTGAAAGACAACCCCTCGAAAATGCCGGAAAAGAGCAACGCGGACACCGAACAGCCCAGGCAGATAAATATAAATATATAGCTCCGAACTGATTCTTTTTTTCTCACAAGACAAAACTATCTAAACTTCTTCCAGACTGTTTCACATCCCACTGGCCGCCAAGCTCTGAATTCCAAGCCATTCCACTGAATACGTAAGCTCCTAGACAAACCCTGCCCTTCCCGTCCCCGCAATTCATTCAGCGCATCACCTAAAAGGCCTTTCAGGCTGCGGCGCGCCCGGGTTGTCCTTGTGCCCTAAGCATTCGATGGGGCTGGGATCGTTTCAGGTAACAGGACACCCTTCCCCTGTCCGCACCACGGAGTTCTCATGCCACCTCGCATTCTTCCAGACGCACTTCGGAAACCGGCTGCAAGCCAGATGCTCATCCGGCTTTGTCTCCTTTTGTTCGGGAGCGCCCTTGCCTCGCTCCCTGGACATGCGGAAGATTTCCAGGGAAGCACTCATAAACTCGAGTTTGACGCTCCGCCCATTGCGTATTCAAAAACCGAATCCTCGGACCCTGTTGCCAAACTCTCAAAGATTCTCCGCGCGGACCGCAGCTCGGGCTGGAAGAATTTCCATCCCGACTTCGGCTACCTTCCCGCAGTGCTTGAGATGCTCCATGTGCCAGTATCCTCGCAGATGCTTGTATTCTCAAAAACCTCCGTACAGCGGCACAACATCGATCCCGCCAACCCCCGGGCGCTCTATTTTTCGGACGCCATCTACGTCGGCTACATCCCGGGAGCTCCTGAACTCGAAATCGCGGCGGTGGACCCCGACTTGGGAACCGTCTTCTACACCGTGCATCAGGACAAGGACGAGCCGGTGCGCTTCAGGCGCAACAACGAATGCCTGACCTGCCACGGTGCAGCCCGCAGCATGGGTGTGCCGGGTTTTGTATTGCGCTCCCTGGATACAGATTTAACTGGGGAGATCATTGCCGCCACCGACACCGACAGGATCTCCCACTGCACCCCGATTACCCAGCGCTGGGGCGGCTGGTACGTCACCAACGCCCCAACGGACTGGGTCCACCGGGGGAACGATCCAGGGCACGAAAGCCGCACGCCGGAGGCTTCAGAAGCACTCGTCCGAAAAATCTCCGCCTCCCCGCTGTATCCCATCTCAGGCAGCGACACGCTGGCTCTGCTGCTTCACGACCACCAGACGCACATGCACAATTATATCACCCGTCTCCATCTCGAGGGGCTTCAGCGCCTCACGGAGTACGGGCACATACGCTACCTCGACATCCAGATCCGCGCCTTCCTTAGATACCTTCTTTTCACCGAAGAGGTGCCGCTTCCCTCGCCCCTGAGTCCCACCGCTGATTTCCTCGCTGCGTTCCAGCAAAACGCCAAAAAGGATGCAAGGGGGCGTTCTCTCAAAGATCTGGATCTTCACACCCGCCTGTTTCGTTATCCGTGCAGCTTTCTCATTGATTCAGACGCCTTTCGCAAAATGCCTGAAGTCGTGAGGCAAAAAATCCTCGAACGCCTCCACGCGATTCTCACGCACAAGGATGAGCATCCCGACTTTGCGGCGCTTTCTGATGAAGACCGGCAGGCGGTTCTCGAAATCCTCCGGGACACGGCCCCAGACTTAACCCCCGGATGGTAAGAGCGTAAGAGCGCCCCATCCTCACACCACGAGGCAACACTGACGCTTGACCCTGTGCAAATGCGCACCGATTGCTTGTGAAGCGCTCGCTGCCGAAAAACAGGTCATCGGCAGGGCGCTCGGCGTGGAAGGAATCCACGCATTTATGAACGTGAAGACCGCCTGAATTGGGGCTGAAGAAGGGTTTTAATCCTGCGAATCCACGAGAGCGTCGGGATCGAAATTGGGGTCGGGCAGGAGGAGCTCCGCTTTTTCCTCCGGAAGAAACTCCACGCGACTGAGCTTTTTGACAATCTGCGTGGACCGCTGCCGGGCCTTGCCGATGTTGGTCTTTGCTTCGTCGAGCTTTTCCTCAACCTTGCCAAGCAGATCCGTGAACTTGCCGAAATCCGTTCGTACAGCGCCCAGAAGTTTGTCGATTTCGGCGGACCGTTTTTGGATGGATAAGGTGCGAAACCCCATCAAGAGAGCCATCACAAAGGCGGAAAACGTCGTCGGCCCCTGCACGATGACTTTGTAATTGCGGGTCAAATCCTCGAGCAATCCAGGCATTTTAACCACCTCCGCATACAAGGCCTCCGTAGGCAGAAAGAGGACCGCAAAGTTGGTGGTGGTCGGCACCGCAATGTACTTGTCCCGAATATCGGCCGCGCACCCGTAGATGCGGACTTCGAGCGCCTTTTGGGCCGCCTTCACGGCCTCCACGTCCCCAAGCTCCGCGGCGTTGACAAGGCGCTGGTAATCTTCCAACGGAAATTTGCTGTCCAAAGGCAGGTACACCGGGTCGCCCGCGCCCTCGGGCCCGGGAAGTTTGATGGCAAACTCAACCACCTCGCCGGAACGGGGTTTGGGTTTGAAGTTCTTCTCGTACTGGCTCGGGGGAAAAAGCTGCTCCAGCAGGTTGCCCAGTTGGACTTCGCCCCAGACGCCGCGGGTTTTGACATTGGTCATCACCCGGCGCAGGTCGGTCACGTTGCCTGCCAGGGACTTCATCTCGCCGAACCCCTGCTGCACCGCTTCCAACCGGTCCGAGACTTGTTTGAAGCTTTCCCCCAGCCGCGCGCTCAGCGTGCTGGACAGCTTTTCGTCCACCGTCACGCGCATCTGCTCCAGTTTGGCGTCCGCAGCACTTTGAATGTGCGCGAGTTTGGCCTCCACAGTGGCGCGCAGTTTTTCGCTGTTTTCAGCATTGGCCTTGGCCTCCTGGGCAAGCTGGGCGCTGATGCGGTCCGACGAGGACGCCAGCGTCAGGTTGGAATCGGCGGACATCTTTTGCACCGCCGCCGTAATCTCCCCCCGCGTGGCCGAGAGCTGCTCTGCGAGCGCCCCAGAGAGCGCAGCGAGGGAGCGCTCCAAGCCAGCCTGGAGCGTTCGTACGGTTTCCGATAATTCCGCCCTCTGCTGGTTGAGAAGGCCGTTTAATTCCACCCGCTGGGAAAGGGCGTCCTCCCGGGAGTTTCTTCCCAGAAGCTGCAACTCCTCACGCAGCCTTGCCCAATCCCCCTCGGACCGGAGTTGGGAAACCCTCCGCCAAACCAAGCCCCCGACCAGAAGCCCGAAAAAAGAAAACACGAGGGCGGTTATGAGCAGCGCGTCATTCATGATTGGCTAGAGTATAACACGCCTGTCCCGAAGCGAGGCTCCCGCGGGGGGCCCGCAGCGAGGCCAGAATTGCGGTCATGGACAGGCCTGTGCGTTCCGGAGTCGAATGCCCCCGTTTGCAGGTCCGATTTCGGGCACCGGGGGAAAAACAGCGCCTCCGCAGTTTGGCGTTCGGCAGATTTGAAGGTGGCGGGAAAGATGGATTTGGTGAAAGCTGCGGTCTCGGGAGGGAGTGAGTCGGGCAAAAAACCGCTGACAATCCCGCCCGACTTTCTCAATATTGCCCACCACCCATGGCCAAGCGCAGTCAACTTTTCATGCTTCCTCTCTCGGAGACCAAGCCGCCAAACCGCCTGACGGTTCTGCTTTGTACCCTCCTTGCGTTGTACGGTCCGTTTGGCTGGATTCTTTGGCTGCCTGGACCTTGGGATGCAAAACGCCTGCTTTGGTTGAAGTCGTGGCCCGCCCTGCCCGGGTTCCTTGTGCAGTCGCTGGACGTTTTTGAAGGCCGGCCCGTTTGGTTTAGCTATGCCTGCATGGGCTTTGTCACCGCGTTGGCCCTGATTGGCTTTTTCCGGATGGGGCGCCAGAGCCGCACTTGGCTGGCGGGCGCCGTTTTTTTGGCGGCGGTACTTTCGGGCTACAGTTCCTGGCTGGCTCTTCAGTCTTTTTGAGCCGCACCGTCTGAACCAGGCCGTCTTTGGCGGCCGCCAAGGTCCCTTTTCATGCACTTTCCACCCTTGGATTTCTCCAAAGTCCGCACCTTTCCCGTGAGCGAACGCTCCAACAAGGTCGCCTTGGAGGCCTTTGCAAAACCCCACGAGGCGGGCGCCAGCTTCAAAACCTTCCTCGATTCGCTCCCGGCATTTCTTGCGGTACAAGACCTGAGGGCCATCGCAGCCGCCATCGCAGCCGCCGTGCGCAGCGGGCGACCCGTCGTTTTGATGATGGGCGCCCACTCGATCAAGGTAGGGCTGAACCCCATTCTGGTCGATGCCATGCGCCTGGGGCTCCTTTCCGCCGTTGCCTTCCACGGGGCGGGCGCCATCCACGATTTCGAACTTTGTTACCAAGGCGAAACCAGTGAAGACGTCCAGCGCGGCCTCAACGACGGCAGCTTTGGCATGGCCGAGGAAACCGGCCGGCTTATGAACGAGGCGCTCCAACAAGGGGCACGCGAATCTTTGGGGGCGGGGCTGGCTCTGGGCCAGGCCACCAAAGACTTTCCAAACCGCCACCTCTCCCTGCTCGCCACGGGCGCGGACCTCCAAATCCCCGTCACGGTACACATCGGGATTGGCACGGACATCATTCACCAACACCCCTCCTGCGACGGGGCCGCTCTGGGCGCAACCAGCTATTCCGACTTTAAAACCTTCGCCTCCGTTTGTGCCCAACTGGAGGGCGGCGTGGTTCTCAACGTGGGCAGTGCCGTCATCATGCCGGAAGTCTTCCTCAAGGCGCTCACTGTGGCGCGCAACCTGGGTCACACCGTCGAAAAATTCACCACGGCCACGCTGGACATGACCCGCCACTACCGCCCCTCAGAAAACGTCCAGCGCCGGCCCACAGCGCTCGGAGGACGCGGATTTTACCTGGTCGGCCACCATGAAATCAACCTGCCCCTGCTCTTTGCGGCGGTGAAGGAGCTGCTGCATTAAACCCCAGGAAAAACGATGAATCGCGACAGGGTAAATCAACTATTGCCGGCGGCCTCCCGCATCCTTGTGGTGGGCGAAATGATTTTGGACGAATTCATCTGGGGCAAAGTCTCCCGAATTTCGCCCGAAGCTCCCGTGCCCGTCCTCGAGGTCGTGAGGGAAACCTTCAACGCAGGCGGGGCGGCTAACGTGGCCCGCAACCTGAGGGAACTTGTGGACCACGTCCAAATGCTAGGCCCCACAGGCTCCGGGCCCGACGCCGACAGGCTGCGCGCCTTGCTCACCGGACACGGGATCGAGTTGCAGGAGGTGTTGCACGACCCCGAGTACCAAACCATCCGCAAAACGCGCATCGTCGCACGCACGCAGCAGGTGGTGCGGGTAGACCGGGAGAAAAAACGCCCCCTAGACAAAGCGTCCCGGATCCGGGCGCTGGACCACTTTCAAAAGCTGCTGCCGAACTTGAACGCCGTGATTCTGGAAGACTACGACAAAGGTCTTTTCGATCAGGAATTTGCCGAGGCTCTGGTGGGCAGCGCCCGGAAAGCGGGAATCCCGATTTTAGTCGATCCAAAGCCGTCCAATCCCGTCCATTGGAAAGGAGTCACGGGAATCACGCCAAACCGCTCGGAAGCCTTCCGGGCAGCAGGCGTTCCCTGGAGCGATCCCGTGGACCCTCCCCTGAACGACCGCGCGCTGGAAGGGGTCGGGCAAAAACTGCTGGCCGATTTGGAATGCGCCTTTGTTTTGGTGACCCTGAGTGAACAGGGCATGATGCTATTCCAACCAAATAACACCCCCTACCATATCCCGACGCGAGCGCAGGAAGTGTTCGACGTTTCAGGGGCGGGAGACACCTCCATTGCGGTGTTCACCGCGGCCCTCGCGGGCGGCGCCACCCCGGTGGAGGCGGCTGAAATCAGCAACCACGCCGCCGGCATCGTGGTAGGAAAACTCGGCACCGCCACGGTTTCCCGCGCTGAACTGCTGGCAAGCTTCGCCTGAAGTTGGAACCCCCTGCCCCCTTTCAACGAGTGACTTTCCCGCTGCAACCCGCCGTTTTCCTCGACCGTGACGGCACTTTGATGGAAGAGGTCCATTACTGCAGGGAAGCGTCGAGTGTGAAGGTCTTTTCGGAAGTGAGGGAAGGGCTGTTGGCGCTGAAGGCGGCGGGCTTCCGCACCGTACTTGTCACCAACCAAAGCGGGATTGGCCGCGGCCTGATTACGCCGCAAGCCTATGAGGCCGTGCACGGGCGCTTGCTGGAACTCCTAGGGCCCGAGACTCTCGACGCCGCTTACATGAGCCCGGAAACACCGGAAGAACCCTCCCTCCGGCGCAAACCCGCCCCCGGCATGCTGCTAGAGGCGGCGCGCGACCTGCACCTGGATCTGCAGCGCTCCTGGATGGTGGGCGACAAGGACATCGATATCCAGTGCGGGGTGAATGCTGGAGTGCGTTCCATTCTGGTCAGGACGGGCCATGGCGCCTCAGCGACGGGGGCGGGGGCCGTGCATGTAGCTCAAGATTTTGCGGGGGCGGTGCGCTGGCTTCTTGAAGAAACGCCGGGCGTGGAAAGCAAACCTTAGCCAAGGGGGTTCCTTGACGCTCATGAATACACCGTTTAAGTTACCTCTAATGTTTCGCCCCACCCAACTGCCGGCGGCAATCACTTTGTCCGCATTCCTAGCCTGCCTCGCCTCTCCCAGCGCGTCATACGCTGATCTTGTCTACCGTCCCAACGAAGGCTGGACGCGCGAGGGTGGCTTTTTTGGCACCTCTGCCGCCGTCGCCAAAACGGCAGATCTGCAACTCCAATACGGCAAGGATTTGGAAAAAAAGGGGGACCTTTCCGGCGCACGCTCCGCTTACAAGCGCCTGCTGACCTCCTTCCCCCTTTCCCAACAAACCTCCGAGGCACGCATCAGACTTGCAGGCCTTTTTGAAAAACAGGGCCGCTACGAAGAAGCCTTCGAAACCTTCGACGAACTGGTTCAAAAAAACCCGGAAAGCAAGGAGTTTACCCCCGCCCTGGAGGCCATGTTCAACATCGCCAAACGCTACATGGACGGCGAAAAACGCCGCCTTTTTGGCGTCAAAATGTTCGCCTCCAACCAAAGGGCTGAGGAAATGTTTGAGACCATCCTCAAACGGGCCCCCTACTCCCGAAGCTCCGCCCAAGTCATGCTCTTCCGGGGAATGATGATGGAACGGCAGGGAAAGGACGCCGAAGCCCTCGCTGCCTACCAGCAAATCATCGAACGATTCCCCAGCGATTCCGTCGCCGACGAAGCCCAGTACCAGATGGGGTACATCAAGCTGCGCAGCCTTAAATACGGCTCCTACGACCACACCGACCGCGTCCGGGCGCAGGAATCCTTCGAAGACTTCGTCAACCGGGCTCCCCAAAACGGCCGCATCCCGCAGGCGCGCGAAAACCTGCAGCTCATCGAGCAAAACGCCGCCAAGGCCGCCTTGGAGGTCGCCAAGTTTTACGACAAGACTCAGAAAACCAAGGCCGCCGTCATCTCTTACCAGGAGGTCATCCGGGACCACCCCTCCTCCAAAGAGGCGGATTTCGCCAAGAAGCGCATCGCCGCTCTCCGCATCGAAAAAGGCGAGGACGCCGTTCAAACCCAGCGCAAACCCGCCGACACTGCGGAATCTGTGGCTTCCCGCAAGCAGATGGAAGCGAAGGTCAACACCAGCACCCGGCCGGATTACGTGGGACCCCAAATCAAAAAGGCCCCCGCTGCCGAGCAACGCGCCCCTGCCAAACCAGCCCTCAGGTTGCAGGACTCCGACGCCTCAGCACCCCCGGCCCCAGCCTCGGAAAAACTGGACCTTTCCCTCCCCTCGCCCCGCCTTACCCCGCCGGCGCCGCAGAATCCCTAGAAAGCCATGCGCTCCCTCGGGTTACTAGCCTCCGTCCTGGTCTGTTTTTCCGGGTGTGCCGGGTATCACGTCGGCCCGGTGAAACCCGCGGCCATGCGTCAGGTCCGTACCATCGCCGTGCCCGCCTTCAAAAACAGCACGCTCGAACCCCGTCTGGAGATCCTCGTTGCCAACGCGCTCATCCGCCAACTCCAACAGGACGGCACCTACAAAGTGACCTCAGAGCGGGACGCAGACGCCATTTTGGAGGGCACCATTGAGCGAATCGACCGCATCCCGGCGCGCGGCGTGCGCAACGACTCGAGTTTGGGAATTCTCGCTGACTTTTATCAGACGAGTGAATTTACCCTGAATCTCGCCCTCAAGATCAATGTGATCGAAAAAAACTCCGGCAAAACCCTGGCTTCCAAAGCCGTCAGCGGCACTGCCAGTTTCTTTGTGAGCGGTGCAAACCCACGCACTGCCAACGTCAATCGGGATGAACGCCAGGCCGTTCCGCAGGCGGCTGAGGATGCCGCCACCCAGATTACCAGTTACCTGAGCGAAGGCTGGTAGCTGCTCGTCCACGCCCGTGCTTTACCTCGTTGCAACACCCATCGGCAACCTCGGGGACATGTCCGCCCGCGCCATCGAAGTGCTGCGCACCGTGAACATCGTCGCCGCCGAGGACACCCGCCACTCGGGAAACCTCCTGCGTCATTTCGGTATTCAGGCCCGCATGGTCTCCTGCCACGCCCACAACGAAGCCCGTCGCACCGCCGAACTCACCCTCGAGCTCAAGGCCGGCCGCACCGTCGCCCTCATCAGCGACGCCGGTTTGCCGGGCATCTCCGATCCAGGCCACCGCCTTCTCCGCTCCTGCATCCAGGAAAAAATCCCCTACACCGTCATCCCTGGGCCTAGCGCCGTACTCACGGCCCTCGTCGGTTCCGGCTTCGATTCCACGCGCTTTTTCTTCGGCGGCTTTCTCCCCGTCAAAAGCGGCGGCCGCGAACGTGAAATCACCGCCGCCGGTCTCCGCGAAGAAACCACCGTCGTCTTCGAATCCCCCCACCGCATCCTCAAAACCCTCGAGGCCTGCTCGCGGCTTGTGCCGGACCGTCAAATTTGCGTCGCCCGCGAACTCACCAAACAGTTTGAAGAGTACCGCCGGGGTTTGCCCGCCGAATTGCTGGCCCACTACACGGCGCATCCGGCCAAAGGGGAAATCGCCCTGGTCATCGCCGGCGCCGAAGACTAGCCGCCCGCCACAATCCGGATCATCTCCAGGCGGTCCCCCTCCTGAAGCAACCGCTCCGCCCACTCCGCCCGCCTGAGGGCGACGTCATTGTGCTCCACGAGAATCACCTGCGCTGGCAGCCCCAGTTCAGCCACCAGTTCAGCCACCGTTTCAGCCTGAACCCCCGCCCGGTCCTCGCCGTTGATCCGAAGGGTCATCCCACGCCTCCCCCCATAATCGCCGGATCCCAATCCTTCCACACCGCCTCCAGCCCTCCCCTCTGAAGCGCCGCAGCGACTTCCGCCGGTGACCGTTCGTCAGCAATCGCAAATTGTTCGGTAGCACCCCCGGCTTTGGCATCCTCCGCCAACGCCACCTGACGCCCCCCCACCGTGTGGTGCAGCGCCTCTTTGCCCTGCCCCGTATAACCGCCCGGTTCCGTATGGCTGCCGGCACTCATCATCGTTACCCCAAGCGGCACCAGGGCGTCCCGCAAGTGTGCCGGCTCCCGGGTACTCATCACGATGCCCACCTGGGGAAAACACATCCGAAACGCGCACTGCAACTGGGTGAAATCCCGGTCGCCCATGGGGTGAAGCGGTTCAAATTCCCCCGCACACGGGCGCAGGCGCGGGAGGGCTACGGTGAGCTGCGCCTTCCAGCAGCGCCGCAACAGGTGCTCCAAATGCCGCGCAAGCGCAAGGGCCTCCTCCCTCCAGGGACACAGCCCGAATAACGCCCCAATCCCGATCCTTCGAAACCCGGCCTCGTAACCGCGCTCGGGGCAGCCCAACCGCCAGCCGTAGTCTTTTTTTGGACCGGCAATATGGATTTTTGCGTAGTGCTCCGGGTCGTAGGTTTCCTGGTAGACCACCAGCGCCTCCGCTCCCGCGCGAACCATCCGGCGGTACTCCTCCGTGTCTAGGGGGGCCACCTCCAGCGCCACGGAAGGCACCTCGGCCGCAATGGCTTCAATGCACTTCTCAAGATACCCGTGCGACACAAACTTGGGATGTTCCCCCGCCACAAGCAGGAGACTCCTGAACCCCTGCGCCTTCAGATGCCGCGCTTCGGCCACAACCTGGGCCACCTCTAGCGTCACTCGCACGATGGCATTTTCGCGGGAAAAACCGCAGTAGGTGCAGGAATTAATGCACTCGTTGGAAAGATACACGGGCGCAAACATCCGTACGGTTTTCCCAAAATTCCGGCGGGTCAACAACGCCGCCTCTCCCGCCATACGCTCCAGGCCGGAGTCCTCCACGGGCTCGAGCAAAGCGGCAAAGCGCCGGAGCACGGGCGAGGGGGTGGCGGGATCGGGATTCCAGAAAGTCATTGGGGTGCGAGCCTGTAAAGCTTGCCTGAGGAAAATGGGGATGTCCATCGGCGCAGAAGTCTCCGGGCGGTTCTCTCAAAAAAAGGCCCTCCATTGATAAAATAAAACAGTCGCCGTGCTTCTTCCCCGCCTATGTGCTAGACTGCTTCAAGGAAGGATCGAGAACAGCATGAACGAGGAACAACTTCAGGCTCTGTACATGGAAACTCTTGCGGAAGAGGGGTATCGTCCGAAGCTGGACGAAGACAGCGACATTATCTTCAAGGCGGAGGGGCGCACGCTCTACATCCGGATGTATTCTGACGACACAGAGTACTTCCAGCTGGTCCTCCCCAACTTCTGGAAAATTGAATCCGAGGAGGAGCGCGAACTGGCCCTCATCGCCGCCAACCACGCGACGCGCATCACCAAGGTGGCCAAAGTCTTCGTCACCAAGGCTAACACGTGCGCCAGCATTGAAATGTTTCTGCCGGACCCCTCCCTGTTTGGCAAGGTTGTCAACCGGGCGGTGGCCGCCCTGCGCAACGGGGCGGAACATTTTGCAGAAAAAATGCAGGACCTGGAATACACCGAGGAGGATGAACCTTCGGAATTTGGAGAATCCGAGGAGTAACCTGCTTGGCTCCCTTGTTTTAAGCCGTGATTCGGCGCCGTCGTTCGGGCCGTTGCTTAAAAAGCCGTAACTGCCATGGGGAAGTTTGAGGGTGTATTGTACGATTGTGCGTTCCCTTTTTGCGTTCCCTTTTTGCATTCCCTTTTTGCGTTCCCTGAAGGAGCGGCCGGCGCTGGCGGCTTTCTTTGAGAGAAAGCGCCCCTTCCCCTCTTGGGCTGGCCTCCGGTGCGTTTGTTTTTGCTTTTCGCCCCTTTTCAGCCTTTTTAAAGAACAGTTATTTGATCGTTTTGTATGAAAGCTCCACGCATCCAACCCAGTTCCCGTCTCAACGGTGTTAAGTATGAAATCCGGGGGCCTCTGGCACGCCGCGCCAGCGAGTTGGAAAAAGCCGGCTACGAAATCATCAAACTGAACATCGGCAACCCCGGGGCCTTCGGCTTCCGCGCCCCGGAGACAATGCGCCTGGCGATGATCGAGAATCTGCGCGAGGCAGACGCCTACTGCTACCAGAAGGGCATCTTCCCTGCCCGCGAAGCGGTGGTCATGCAGCAGCAGAGCCGCGGGGTCTTTGACGTCACCGCCGATGACGTCTTCATGGGCAACGGGGTTTCCGAGCTCATCCTGTTCTGCCTCTCCGCCCTGCTCGAAGCGGGCGACGAGGTGCTCATTCCCAGCCCCGACTACCCACTCTGGACCGCCGCCACGATCCTCCACTCCGGCAAGGCCGTGCATTATCCCTGCCATCCGGAACGCGGCTTTGTCCCGGATCCAGAGGAAATCCGCAAACGGATCACCGCCCGGACGCGGGCCATTGTGGTGATCAACCCCAACAACCCGACTGGCGCGGTATACCCGCTGGAAACGTTGAAGGCCATTGCCCGGATCGCGGAGGAACACCGGTTGCTCGTTTTTTCCGATGAAATCTACGACCAGGTGACCTTTGACGGTGCCGAACACGTTCCCCTAGCGACGCTGGTTAAAAAAACCCTTTGCGCAACCTTCGGCGGCCTCTCCAAAGTGTATCGTGCCTGCGGTTTCCGAGTGGGTTGGGTGAGTTTTTCCGGCGAAAAAGGCGGTGCCCAGGACTACCTGCAGGCCCTCGAACTGCTAGCCAGCCTCCGGCTTTGCTCGAACGTCCCAGGCCAGTGGGCCGTGCAGACCGCCCTCGGGGGAAAGCAGTCGATCACCGATCTGACACGAGCCGGCGGCCGCCTCTGGAAAACGCGCCAAGCCATTCTGGACGCCGTTGCCGACTCTCCCTATCTAACCGTCCAGGCTCCGCAGGGAGCGATGTACGCGTTTGTCGGTGTCAAAAAGGAGGTCCTCCCCAGCTTCGATGACCAGAAGTTCGCCCTCGAACTGCTGGAGCGCAAACACGTGCTTCTCGCTCCCGGCACCAGTTTCAACGTCCCATACAAAAACTATTTCCGCGTCACCCTGCTTCCCGACTGGGAAACCATGAAGGAAGTCTTCGGCCGGATCCATGATTTGCTCCGGGAACAATATAACCAGGCCAACCACATCCACGAAACTCCACGGAGCACGGAACCTAACGCCTCCTCCCCGGCCATCCACGGAGCCATCGAGGCGCTGGAACCGTTCGTTTACACACACGCGGAAAAGCAGGCCGACCCCAGTCCGCTTCCGCACGCCGAGGCCTCCGCAGAGGAGCCGCCGACGGAAGACGCCTTGACCAAAGCAAACCAGTAAGGACTCCGACGGAGGTCTCACTCCGCCGTTTTGGACAAACTAAACCCGAGAGCTGCAGGGGCAGGCGCGCGCCGCGTGAACCTGCCCTACAGAGGGGCTGCGATCTTTTTTACAATCGCCCAACTCCAAAAGATGGGACGCCAGCAATGGTTTCCAGAGACGCTGGATATGTACGCTATACGCGCTGTGCGCGCATGAGACTGGGAGACAATTTGTTTCATCCAAAAACATTCCTGTCTGCCAACTATATCGCCCCCCCGCAGACACACCCTCTATGAGGGAACCCAACAACGGTCACTTCTTGTGTTCCGAGCAAACGTAGGCGGAATTATCACCGCACTTGGTGCAGACATGAGTGTATTGAACAAGGATTGGCCCCTTCCCTCCGCCGGTATTCCTATAGGTAATCTTGCCACCACACCCGCTGCAGTCGTGTTTTGAGTCTGAAGCAAACCAAGAAAGGATCCCGGTTTTGTCAGTTCCTTTTTTGGTTGTGAGGCTTTTGCACGTTTCACAGGTGAGGGCAAGTTTAGCCTTGGGCGTGCAACACTCCATCGCCGCTTCCTTGTTTGCGACATGGTTGGGATAGTCGCCTTGTCCATGTGGGATCGGTCCGGCACTTGCGCTCGTGACAAATGTACCGATGAGAAGAACTAGCGAGAGACGGAGATTTTCTAAGGTTTTCATTTGGCGATTCTAGGTTTTTGGAGGTTTTCCATCGTGCAGCGGAGGCTGCGCTTATTGCTTATAATTCGCCGTTCAATGCCTTTAGGCTACGCAACTGCCCTGAAAAGCTACGCATTTCGACGGAAGGCTGAACAGATACCGGCACCACACAGCCAATGGGGCATTGACTAGCACGCCAACACCAACGGCCCCAACGGGATTAGACACGAGAAGACAGATCGCCACTGAGCACACGCCGCGCCGCAGGAACAAGCACCCTTCTTTCTTCTCATACGCTTTGAACCATACCGGTCCGCTTTAAAAACAGACCAGTGAGCCGTTGATTCAGCGGGTGCTTCACGGAGTTCTGAGGCCCATGACCCAGTCCCAGCGTTCGCCAGCTTGCTTTAGCCGCGGCTCAAAGTCTCTGCCGGCCAAGAATCGTTGCTCCATGAGTTGTTGAAGTACGTCCTTCACCTTCGCGAGGTACTCTATTTTTCCGGAGTACCGCTCTTCTATTGAAAGGCGAGGGTCGTTGTCGGCTTCCCGTTGCATCTTGGTTCTTGCCAGAGGGGCCCAGGCGCCGCGCAGCAAATAAAAATCGTGAGGGGATCCAAACTCCACAGGCCGAAAAACCCAACCCGTGGCCGTTCCCAGCGGCGCGGCGATATCCGGCAAGCGAATCCCTCCGAGATCATTGCCGTCGGCATCCACTTGAGGCACCAGCAGAGGCAGCTCCGAGCCTCCTCCGGCTCCACCCGGCAACTGTGGATTGCGCACTCGATTCCCTGCCTTCACTGAATTTGGCGAGGCCAAGCCTGGCACTTTTGGAAACCGCACATCTGCGGCCCATACCAAAGTTCCATCGCTTAACTTCGGAAATACGCTGGCGGGCGGGGCGATGCCTTTCGTTACCCAGAGGTGCATTGCCACCCGCAACATGTCCATGACAACTCCCGCATTCACAGGATTTGCCAAGGGGGCGCCTTTTGCTTGTGCCGTGGGCGGAAACGGCGCCGGGCCGTGTGAAGTGCCCGCGAAAAAATACGAACGCACATTTTCGGGTAGCGATAAATCGTGCGTCCCCGATGGATCCGTATGGATCAGGGCCGCCACGCGCCCGGCACCCCAATATTCAGCCGCGGTGTTTGTGTAAAAGATCTTTGGAGCGTGTTTAACTCGTGAGTTTTGCAGAACCCCTTCTGTATGCCCGCTCACCGGATCGACTTGCGCAATGTCCGCAAAAGGGAACGAAGCGGTATAGTAGAGCCTGTCCGTGAATAGCCGTTTTTCACAAACGTTCGATCCGCGCGGTTTGGAATCCGCGTTTTTTTCGAGATTTGGGCGCTCATCTCCGGCCTCACATACAATACCAGGCGAAAACACGCGAAAATCGGCTCTGCGCAGGCACGCTCGTCCCTTCTGACTCCGGCGAAAGCCGCCGCGACTCATTTTTAAAGCGCTTCAGTTAAGCTGCTTGCAGTAAATCGTGCGTCGCCTCTTTCCACTTCTTCCGCGCCACCCACCACAAATTGTGCGTTAGGACAGCCCACGCCACCGCAATCCGCCGGCGCTCATATCCTTTTGCCTTCGGAATT